>NZ_JBFRRH010000039.1:0-188203 GCF_041472995.1 Vibrio sp. 10N.261.46.A3
GACAACGTCGCCGGTTCAATGCACTCCACATGCGTAAACCTAAATCGGTGATCGGTGAACCAATTTCACGCCCCGTATGATGACCATTGACGATCTTCACGACTGAGTTTTCTAAGCTTTCAAATGAATGGATGACTACTTCACAGTAGGGACCAATCAAATCGGCAATTGTGTCTGCTAAGCGGAAGTAATTGCTTAAGCATTCTCTGTCTTCATCGGTGAATCGAACTTGTTTTACATTCATGATTTCGGTTTACATTTTTGAACTCAATGACTGAAATCTACTCCTTTGGTGGTATTTCCACAATACGCAGTAAACTTCTGTAAACCTGACGTAAACGTCTAAAACATCAACAAATCGTAAGTTTTAGAGCTAAATCACGAACGAAATTTGAACATGATCACTCGAAATAGGTAAATCAGGTTTAATTTCTTAAACTTCATCAAGGTTTACATATTTAAAACCAAAGGTTGCGTTATTGAATGTTTTGATGATCTAGGACAAGTTCTACATTCAGCTGAAAACACGCTTCGTAAACTATTCATCTGGTTTTCTTTAGATTGTCACTTTTGAGCGATAGGGTTAGCGGGTAGTACTGTCTTTTACTATAACTGTATTTAAATTATTCGAATTTTCTAGAAGTGTGGATTTATGAACAAAGCGGTTTGGGGTTTAGCCCTCGGTCAGACGTTGCTCTGGTGTTGTCTCTATTACGTTTTTCCGGCGATGCTTCTGCATTGGGAGCAAGTACACGACTGGAGTCGGTCTGAATTCATGTTAGGGCTGACTCTGGCGGTTGGCGTGTCTGCCATTGCGGCTTTGCCTGCTGGGCGCTTAATTGACAAAGGTTATGGTGCGCTGATGATGACTGTTTCGGCAGTTATTGGTGGATTGCTTCTGTTTTTGGTTAGCTTGGTAGAACAACTTGCTTGGTTTTATTTGCTCTGGGGATTAATGGGAATCGCAATGGCGGGTTGCCTTTATGAACCTTGTTTTGCCTTTCTGATTCGTAGCTTAAAAACCAAAGCCAAGCGTGCGATCACCATGATCACTTTGGTAGCAGGCTTTGCGAGTACCATTTGTTTTCCAACAGTTCATTACTTAGCTCAGCATTACGGCCTAACGGTGACATTACAGATTTTTGCTGGGGTCGTTCTATTCGTCGCCGCTCCGTTACTGTTCATCAATACTAAATCGCTTGCTCGGTTTAATTTGCCTTCCAACGCCGGTGCTCTGCCACAAGTTCCTCCGACGGTCTCACAAGGTTCAAGCGATCGTTTTAGTTCTGCTTCATATCTATCTAACCCAATGTTTTGGCTGCTTGCTTGTGGTTTCTCTATGCTCGCGCTTAATCATGGTGTGGTGTTAAACCATTTATTGCCATTATTAGATGAGCGCAATGTTCCTGATGACTTAGCAATATTGGTGATCTCTTTGATAGGTCCAATGCAGGTCGCCGGGCGTGTAATGTGGTTGTTGGTTGATAAACACTGGTCGATCATGCGGATCACCGTTGCGTGTTTTATGAGTATCTGTTGTGCGACCTTGTGTTTGATTCTGTCTGAGAACGTTCTGTATCTGGTGTTTGGTTTTGTGCTCTTACAGGGTTCCGCTTACGGTGTGATGAGTATTGTGAAGCCTTTAACGACTCGTGAGGTAATGGGGGAGGCTAACTTTGGTTCTTTGGCGGGCGCAATGGCGGTGCCTTATTTGCTAGCATTTGCGTTGTCGCCATACTTTGGCGCGGTTATCTGGCAGATGGGAGGCTATCAATGGGTACTGTGGAGTATCTTTGGTAGTGCTGTTGTTGGTTTTGTCTCTATAGTCACCGTATCAAGGTTACATTTAGCTCGCTCTCAACCGTCTTTATCGAAAATATAAGGTTTACTGACAACGTAGATTTTTCCGACAACATAGAGCGCCGTCCATTTAGGTTTTGACTAACCTGTATTGTTATCGCTTCAAAATGAATCACTTTGAGCACTCTTTTATGGGGTGCTTTTTTGTATGTGAATTTAGCAGCTATTGGAGGTGTGTATCTATTACTTGGAGAACACCAAGACGCTGCGATGTTTATTGAGCTTTTTATTGTCAAATTACTGTGAATTACCTCCGTATATAAGTTGATATTCTCCCGCAAATTCCTTGATTTTTTGGTATTTTAAACAGCGAGTTAAGCTTGTCTAGACAAGTTGACTAACCTCTTGAAATATTTCATTTCTGCAAATAAACCGACACGTAACTTTAATATTCAAACGTCAAAGTGGCCTTAAATCAAACAGGGACATTGACGATGAATAACATCATTGAAGTTAAGAAGGTCAACAAAACATTCGGTTCGAACAAGGCACTGAATGGCATCAATTTGACGATTACCAGTCGTAAGATGACGGCGCTACTTGGTCCGTCTGGTTCAGGTAAATCTACACTGCTTCGTCACTTAAGCGGTCTGATCATCGGAGATAAAAGCACCGACTCTCAAATTAACGTGCTTGGCCAAACGGTACAGGCGAACGGTAAGGCAGACAGCAATGTTCGCGACATCCGTGCGCAAGCGGGTTACATCTTCCAACAATTCAATCTCGTTAACCGCTTATCAGTGATGACCAATGTATTGATTGGCGCACTGAGCTCAACACCTAAGTGGCGCACTCTGACGGGTATTTTTACGGTTGAACAACAGCAAGAAGCGCTTGAAGCACTGCGTCGCGTTGGTATGGAAGATTTTGCAGGCCAACGCGTTGGTAACCTATCAGGTGGCCAACAACAGCGTGTCGCAATCGCACGTGCGCTGATGCAGAAAGCCAAAATCATTTTTGCCGATGAGCCAATTGCTTCGCTTGATCCAGAATCAGCACGCATCGTGATGGAGCTGCTTACGGACATCAATCAAAAGGAAGGCATTCCTGTCATCGTAACACTCCACCAAGTCGACCACGCTCTTAAGTATTGCGAAAACATCATCGCGCTTAAAGACGGCCAAGTGTTCTACGAAGGAAAGAGTGCGGAACTGACCAAGCCTCAGCTTGAAGATCTATATCGTTCTAAAAAATCGACAAACACGCCACATATTCAACCTAACGACGTGCTCGCTGCGTCTTTTTAAGTATCAGGGAATTTAAGATGTTTCATTCAATGAAATCAGGAATTAAGAAGGCCGTGACGCTAGCAACTGTGTTGATGACGACACTTACTGCTGGCCATGCTTTTGCTAAAGATTCGATTAACTTTGGCATCATCGCTACCGATGCACAACAAAACTTGCGTAGCCGCTGGGAGCCTCTTCTGGATGATCTAGGTAAAGCGTTAGGTATGCCAGTGAACGCCTATTTCGCACCCGATTACGCAGGCATCATTCAGGCACAACGTTTTGGCAAAGTGGATTTTGCTTACTACGGAAACAAGGCGGCAATGGAAGCTGTTGACCGTGCAAACGCTGAAGCCTTTGTTCGTTACATCGATGAAGATGGCTTACAGGGCTATTACAGCTTACTGATTGTTAACGCTGAAAACGACAATATCAATACACTTGAAGATGTTCTAGAGCAACACAAAACACTCAAGCTTGGTAATGGCGATCCTAATTCTACTTCGGGCTTCCTCGTTCCGAACTTCGAAGCATTTGCCAACAATGGCATCTCCGCGAATGACTTTCACCGCAATGTGACCGCAAGCCATGGCGCTAACGTGATGGCCGTAGCGAATAACCAAGTCGATGTCGCAACTAATCACACCATGAGTCTTATTCGCATTGAAGATCAGAACCCTGAGCTGTTTAGCAAGCTGAAGGTTGTTTGGCAGTCAGAGCTCATTCCATCAGATGTGATTACCTACCGTAAAGACTTAGATGAAGGCTTGAAACAAAAGGCGCGTGATTTCTTCGTGAGCTACGGCGAACAGCCTGAGCAGCTTAAAAACCTAAATCAACTGGCTTGGTCTGGCTTTGCTGCTACCGATAACAACCAACTACTGCCTATTCGTCAAATGGAAGCGTTTAAGAAGCTGGTTGAAGCGGAAAACAACAGCAACCTTAGCGAGAAAGTGAGAGCCGATCGTATGGCGCAATACCAAGCCGAAATCGACCAGCTGCAAACAGAAATTGATGCGCTGAAAGGTTAA
Organism: Vibrio sp. 10N.261.46.A3; assembly: GCF_041472995.1. Classification (NCBI taxonomy): domain Bacteria; kingdom Pseudomonadati; phylum Pseudomonadota; class Gammaproteobacteria; order Vibrionales; family Vibrionaceae; genus Vibrio; species Vibrio sp. 10N.261.46.A3. The sequence goes on from NZ_JBFRRH010000039.1 coordinate 4,121, forward strand.
CCCCATCCCCATGCGCCGCTGTGGGCGGCGCTATAAAAGAGTATGAGAACAATGACTGCAATGACTCAACGTTACGAGCCTTCTTCAAAGCTGTCGATTAAAAACGGCGTGATTGCTGTGATAGCACTACTGGTCCTTAGCTGGGCGTGGCAAGGCGCGGAAATGGCACCAATGATGTTCTTTGAACACCCAGAGAACATGGTTCAGCTAGGTAAAGACTTTTTCCCTGCTGACTTTAGTGAAAGCAATGTCTACTTAACCGAAATGCTGGTGACGATTCAAGTGGGCATTTGGGGAACCGTGTTATCGATTCTGTTAGCGATTCCATTCGGCATTCTGAGTGCTGAAAACCTGATGCCGAGCTGGGTGACATTTCCAATTCGTCGATTGATGGACTGTTTACGCGCTATCAATGAAATGGTGTTTGCAATGCTGTTTGTCGTGGTTGTCGGATTAGGGCCATTTGCAGGCGTGATGGCGCTATTCATTCACACAACGGGCGTGCTTGCCAAGCTCTTTGCCGAAGCGATTGAAGCGATTGAACCCGGACCGATGGAAGGTGTGAAAGCGACAGGCGCGAATCCTATCGAAGTGATTCTTTACGGCGTGATTCCACAGGTGTTGCCACTTTGGATTTCGTACTCACTGTACCGCTTGGAGTCGAACATTCGCTCGGCAACGGTTGTCGGCATGGTTGGCGCGGGCGGTATCGGTGTATTGCTTTGGCAATCTATCTCAGGTTTCCAGTTGCAACAAACTGCCGCAATTATGGCGATTGTTATCGTGACGGTAAGCATTATCGACTTCGTTTCTCAAATCATTCGTAAGAAGTTTATTTAGGCATCTTAGATGTCTATTTAAAAGAACTTGTCTAGATAAGTGATTGAATTTTAGGAAAGGAAACCCTTATGCCCGTTTACTTAGATATTGCCTCAGAGCTGGAAAAGGAAGTCAAAGACCACTTTGTGCCGGGTGACTACTTACCACCTGAATCCAAATTGGCTGAACGCTTTGCTGTGAATCGTCACACGCTTCGCCGCGCAGTCGATGAACTGGTGTCAACGGGCCTGATTCAACGCCATCAAGGCAAAGGCAACATGGTGATTCGTCAGCCAAGTGAGTATCGACTTCACTCGGGCGCACATTTCACCAAGAACCTGATTGAGCAAGGCGCAATGCCAAGATGTGAGGTGCTTCAGTCTCGCCTTATCAATGTATCCCCCAAGATTGCGGGTTACTTGAAGGTGGAAGAAGGGAGCAAGGTTATTCATATCCGTACCCTGCGAAAAACCGGAGATACGCCGAGAACCATCATCGACCACTACCTACCGAACTTGGAGTGGTGGCCGATTCTCAAAAACTTCACCAACGGTTCATTGCACCAATTTATTCAGCGTGGTTTGGAGACTGATTTAGAGCGAAAAGAGACTCGAGTGGGCGCGAAAATCCCAACCAATGAAGAGTGTCGTTTATTGCAAATCAGCACCAGTACACCGCTACTCAAAATTAAAACCACCAACGTAATCAAAGGCACGCAAGTGATAGCGGAATTTTCAAGTTCCAATACCCGTGCCGACGCAACCGAAATAGTAATGGAGCACTAAATGACAGCTTTGAAAGAGCGACAAAAGTGGATGTCAGTACTTGCGCAGAGCCAGTTCTCAGAATTGAAAACGCGCTGGGAAGCATTAGGGCTAGACGCAGAATACGCAATGGTTCGCCAACCAGAGATTGGTTTAGCGCAAGTGCGTGCGCGTATGGGCTCAACAGGCCGCCAGTTCAACATGGGGGATGTCACGATTACTCGCGCAGTCATCAAGTTAACAAGTGGAGAACTTGGTTACAGCTACCTACAGGGGCGAAGTAAGCCTCATGCAGAGCTAGCTGCTGTCGTTGATGCCTTGATGCAAAACGGGCAACAAGCCGAGGTGATTAACGCGCAACTGATTGAGCCGTTGGCTGCGATGAAGCACGAACGAGACAGTCAACGTCGCCAAGAAGTGGCTTCAAGCAAAGTGGACTTTTTTACTATGGTTCGAGGTGAAGATTAGCTTCGCAGGTAAGCAAAAGAACTACATGTCATTCAAGAATAAGATTAACGAATTAAACAGGTTAGAACGAATTCAATGAGTATGATTTCTCCTGCATTTCAAGATGCAGTTCATGACAGCCAGCAGTGCTTTCGATTGCTGCTCAAGGCGATGTCTGAACCCGGTACCGTCGTAACACTAAATCGTTGCGAAGGCTTTGGTTCAATGATGAGTGCAGCCGCTCAAACGCTACTTTCCATGGCCGACAATGCAACGCCAATCTGGCTATCTTCGACATTAAAAGCTGATCACGCTGTGACTGAAAACATCAAGTTTCACATTGGCGCACCGATTGTCGAACAGACTCAACAAGCGAGCTTTGCTGCGATTTCGGCGCAAGATCTACAGGGTGTTGATTGGTCAGAACTGACATTCAATCTCGGTAACGAAGAGTACCCAGATACCTCAACAACAGTTGTGATAGAGGTTGATAGCTTAACGTCGGGAACTGAACTGTCTCTGAGTGGCCCGGGTATTCAAAGTGAACAAGCTGCGTTTTTTAGCGGATTGCCGGCGGGCTTTATTGCTCACCTTAAAGAACGTCAATCATTGGTGAAGTTCCCATTAGGTGTCGACTTTATCTTTGTGGCGAACCAGCAAGTGCTGTGTTTGCCTCGTACAACTAAAGTGGAGGCGACAACATGTACGTTGCTGTAAAAGGTGGTGAAAAGGCCATTAGTCTGGCGCACCAACTGCAAGCGAAGAAGCGTCGCGGCAATCCTGAATTACCAGAATTAAGCGTTGAACAGATTCAAGAGCAGCTGTCAGGTTCGGTGGACCGAGTGATGACGGAAGGCGGAATTTATGACAAACAACTCGCGGCATTAGCCATCAAACAAGCGGCTGGCGATTTGGTTGAAGCTATCTTCTTGTTGCGTGCTTATCGCACCACGTTACCTCGCCTGATCACTGCGCAACCCGTTGATACCAATACAATGCGAATTGAACGTCGTATTTCAGCAACCTATAAAGATTTACCGGGTGGTCAGATCTTAGGCCCAACCTACGATTACACTCACCGCTTATTAGATTTCAGCCTGCTTGCCGAAGGTGAAACGCCGCAGATCCCTACGCAAGATGTGACTGACTCTGAACCTTGCCCTCAGGTGCTGGGCATTCTCGAAAACCTCAACATGATGTTGACCGAAGAAGATGACCAACAAGTACCAGAAGACATCACCATGAATCCGGTGAACTACCCATGTAACCGCAGCGCACGCCTACAAAACTTGGTGCGCGGCGATGAAGGTTTCTTATTGGCACTGAGCTATTCAACCCAACGTGGCTATGGTCGTAATCACCCATTCGCTGGCGAGATTCGTACGGGCTTTTCAACGCTATCGATTGAGCCTGAAGAGTTAGGTTTCAGTATCGATATTGGTGAAATTGAACTGACAGAGTGCCAGATGATCAATGGCTTTGTTGGTAATAAACAACAGAAAGCCAAACTGACTCGCGGCTACGGCTTAACATTTGGTGCGACTGAGCGTAAAGCAATGTCGATGGCATTGGTTGACCGTTCTTTGCAAGGCGCAGAATACGATGAGCCTGTCGATGGCCCAGCTCAAGATGAAGAGTTTGTGCTTTCTCACTCAGACAACGTAGAAGCCGCAGGCTTTGTCTCTCACCTTAAACTTCCTCACTACGTCGATTTCCAAGCAGAACTGGAACTGCTGAGAAAAATGCATAAAGAGCACGATGAATTGATGGCTCAGCCAGGTAATGACGAACAAGGAGAGCAGTCATGAACACAGCAACGCTTAATGCACCGGTAGGTAACGCTTCAGTGCCATTCAATGCTGAAGAAACAGCATCTCAGAGCCCAGTAGGTGCGACGGGTTACAACTACGGTTACCTTGATGAGCAAACCAAGCGCATGATTCGCCGTGCTTTACTTAAAGCGGTTTCTATTCCGGGTTATCAAGTGCCTTTTGGTGGTCGCGAAATGCCTATGCCTTACGGTTGGGGAACGGGTGGTGTGCAGATCACCGCTGCAATAATCGGCCAACCTGACACGCTAAAAGTGATCGACCAAGGTGCAGATGACACAACAAACGCCGTGTCGATTCGTGAGTTCTTCAAGTCCATCGCCAGTGCAAATACGACTGATAAAACGACGGAAGCGAGCATTATTCAGACTCGCCACCGTATTCCTGAAGTTGATCTTCAAGAAGATCAGATCTTGGTGTATCAGGTGCCGATCCCAGAGCCGCTGCGCTTTATTGAACCACGTGAAGCTGAGACTCGTAAAATGCATGCGTTGCAAGAGTACGGAATCATGCACGTCAAACTTTATGAAGACATCGCTCGTTTTGGACACATCTCAACAGCTTACGCTTACCCAGTGCGAGTAAACGATCGCTACATCATGGATCCATCGCCAATTCCTAAATTCGATAACCCGAAAATGGACAATATGGCCGCATTGCAACTGTTTGGCGCCGGTCGTGAAAAGCGTATTTACGCCGTTCCTCCTTACACCAAGGTTCAAAGTCTAGATTTTGAAGATCACCCATTTGAGATTCAACAATGGGACGAGCCATGTGCGATTTGTGGTTCGACGGATACTTTCCTTGATGAAGTCGTTATGGATGACCAAGGCTCACATATGTTCGTGTGTTCAGACACGGATTACTGTCGCGAACAACAGGAGAACAACGCATGAACGCTGTGACGAACATGAAACACGAATGGAACCAGTCAGAGCAGCCTCTGTTGTCTGTCTCTAATCTCACTAAGCTTTATGCGCCGGGTAAGGGCTTTCAGAACGTATCTTTTGACCTTTTCCCTGGAGAAGTGTTGGGCATTGTGGGTGAGTCGGGCTCGGGTAAAAGTACCTTATTGAAGTCGCTTTCTGGCCGTCAAACCCCAGACAGCGGTGAAGTGATCTACCTGCGTGGTGACGCGGATAAACAAATATCACAACTGGAAGATTTATACCAAATGGCGGAAAGCCAGCGTCGTCACTTGCTGCGTACAGAGTGGGGCGTGGTGCATCAACATCCAATGGATGGCTTGCGAGGTCGAGTATCGGCGGGCGGCAACATTGGTGAGCGCCTAATGGCCGTAGGTGAACGTAACTATGGCGAAATTCGTGAGAAATCCGCGAAATGGCTCGGTGATGTTGAGATCCCAACGGATCGAATGGATGACATGCCGACGACTTTCTCTGGCGGTATGCAGCAGAGATTACAGATCGCTCGCAACCTTGTGACTCACCCTAAGTTGATCTTCATGGATGAGCCGACTGGCGGTTTGGATGTGTCGGTACAGGCTAAGTTGCTCGATCTTCTTCGTCGTTTGGTCACAGAGCTTGAATTGGCCGTGGTGATCGTAACCCACGATCTTGCTGTAGCTCGCTTGCTTGCCCATCGACTCATGGTGATGCGCCGCAGTGAAGTGGTAGAAAGTGGCCTTACTGATCAAGTGCTTGATGACCCTCAACACCCATATACACAACTGCTAGTTTCTTCTGTATTGCAGAATTAAGGACGATGACATGAATACCAAATTAACCGTAAACAACGTCAGCAAAACCTTTGTGCTGCACAATCAAAATGGCGTTGAACTGCCAGTTCTCACTGGTGCGAACTTCTCAGTAGACAGTGGTGAATGTGTGGTTCTGCACGGTCATTCAGGTTCTGGTAAATCAACGCTGTTGCGCGCGCTATATGCCAACTACCTAGTGGACTCTGGCTCAATTAACGTTGTACACCAAGGCAGTACGCTCGACCTTACGAAAGCGACACCAAGAGAAATCATCAACGTGCGCAAGCACACCATAGGTTGGGTGAGCCAGTTCTTACGTGTCATTCCACGTATCAGTGCACTGGAAGTAGTGATGCAACCTATGTTGGAAATGGGTGGCTGCGCGCAAGAAGCACAAGAGAGAGCTAAGTTACTGCTGACTCGCTTAAACGTACCTGAGCATTTGTGGCACTTAGCGCCTGCAACCTTTTCTGGTGGTGAACAGCAGCGTGTGAACATCGCACGTGGTTTTATTGTTGATTACCCAATCCTACTGCTTGATGAGCCAACGGCTTCGCTTGATGCCACCAACAGTGCGGTAGTCGTGAGTTTGATTGAAGAAGCCAAAGCAGGCGGCGCTGCAATCATCGGTATCTTTCATGACGAAGCAACACGAGATTTGGTCGCTGACCGACTGTATGACGTGAAGCTACAAAAAGACATTTCACCAAAACAACTCACCACAGCGTGTGCGTAAAGGGAGCTGACGCAAATGATTATTACCAACGTAAATCTGGTGCTTGAGAATGAAGTTGTGCGTGGCTCGGTTGAGTTGCGAGACGGCGTGATTGCCAACATGTCTGACTCGACAAGCCAGCTTCCGGGTGCCTTTGATGGTGAGAATGGCTTCTTGATGCCGGGTTTAATTGAGTTGCATACCGACAATCTAGAGAAGTACTTCACGCCAAGACCAAAGGTAAACTGGCCACCGCTTTCGGCGATGAGTGCGCATGATACTCAGCTGATTGGATCGGGCATCACCACGGTGCTTGATGCGGTTGCCTTAGGTGACTACCGAGATGGCAATCGCCAAGAGAATCTCGACCAGTTTATTAATACTGTAGCCGAGAGCCAGAAACGTGGTCTAACCCGTGCCGAACACCGTATTCACTTGCGTTGTGAAGTGCCGCACTCTACCACCGTTGGCTTATTTGAGCGTTACGTGAATATGCCAGAAGTTCAGTTGGTTTCTTTGATGGATCACGCGCCGGGTCAGCGTCAATTTGTGAACATTGATAAGTACCGTACTTACTATCAGGGCAAGTACAACATGACGGATGCTGAAATGGCGCTCTACGAAAAAGACCAGGTTGCTCAGTCACAGCGCTGGTCGAAACAGAACCGTGATGAGATCACCCGTCAGTGCCGTGATTTGAATATTCCAACCGCAAGCCATGACGATGCAACCAGCGCGCATGTCACGGAATCTAAAGAGTTGGGCATGGTCATCGCAGAGTTCCCAACCACAGTTGAAGCGGCGAAACGTTCTCATGAATTAGGATTGAAGGTAATGATGGGTGCGCCAAACGTGATTCGTGGCGGTTCGCACTCGGGCAACGTCGCAGCGCATGAACTGGGGTCTTTGGGCGTGTTGGATATTTTGTCTTCTGATTACTACCCTGTGAGCTTGTTAGACGCGGTATTTACGCTAGTGAATGATGAGCGCAATAACCTCGATGTAGCACAGGCGGTGCAATTGGCGACATTGAATCCTGCACAAGCTCTTGGCTTGACGGACCGTGGTGTCATCGCAGAAGGCAAGCGTGCCGATCTAGTATTAGCGCATCGTTTGGATGATCACCAGCTGGTATCTCGTGTGTGGCGTGAAGGCAAGAAGGTATTCTAATCCATGTCTAAAGGTTACTCATTTGATGTGAATGGGGTGGTGAACGCTGCCCCTAAAGCTGACAAACCGGGTCAGCTTTATTACGTAATTGGCCCTTCAGGGGCAGGGAAAGATTCAATTATCTCAGCACTACGAGAGCAGTTTGTTGAAGACTTGGTGGTCGCCCATCGCTACATCACACGTGCAGCCGATGCTGGTGGCGAAAACCACGTAGAGCTCAGTGATGATGAATTCTTCATTCGCTATTCACGCAATATGTTCGCGATGAGTTGGCAAGCGCACGGCATGAGTTATGGCATTGGCCAAGAAGTGTATCAGTGGATGGATGCCGGTTTGAGTGTCGTGGTTAATGGCTCACGTGCGTATTTGGATGCAGCAAGAGAGCTGTTTGGCGATCGATTAGTTCCCGTAGTGGTGAGCGTTAACACCGAGGTGTTAGAAGCACGCTTGCGAGCTCGAGGACGAGAGAGTGAAGCGCAGATAGCCCTTCGCTTACAACGTTCGGCAGACTATTGTATCGATTCAGCATCAGGCTCATCGGCTCTCAATAATACGCTGTGTATTGATAATAGCGGCACGCTTGAGCAGAGCATTGCGCAGTTTTCCCGTTTAAAAGAACAAGCTGAAAAGCTCGCAGAACCCATAGGTGGTGTCGCATGAAGCTAACCATGTTAGGCACAGCCAACAGTGCGATGGTACCGGTTTATGGGTGTGATTGTTCGGTGTGTGGTGCTGCCCGCGAAGACTCAAATTTGAGGCGTGAAAAGTCATCGGCTTACCTTGAACATAATGGCAAGTTTTTACTACTGGATGCCAATGCTCCTGATCTTATGTGCCGTTTTCCTGCGGGCTCGATAGACAAGATCTTATTGACCCATTACCACATGGATCATGTCCATAGTTTGTTTGATCTTCGCTGGGGCGCTGGCGATAAGATCTCGGTGATTTCGCCTGATGATCCGCTTGGCTGCGACGATCTTTATAAACACCCTGGTATCTTGGACTTTTCCCTGCGAGCACAAGCATTTAAATCGTTTGATTGGCAGGGAATCGCCATCACGCCTTTGCCACTCAATCACTCTAAACTTTGTCTTGGTTATTGCTTTGAATTCGATGGCAAGCGCTTGGCTTATTTAACCGACACGGTAGGGCTGCCAAAACAAACTGAGCGTTGGTTGAAAGAGTTCCCCGTTGATTGGTTAATTACCGATTGTAATTACCCGCCAATTGAAGCCCCTCAAGCTCGAGCCAGCCTAAACCACAACGACTTCCACCATATTTTAGACATCGATGAAACCTGTCGCCCCACAAATCTGGGCTTGATTCATGTCAGTCACCACCTGCTCGACTGGGCAACACAACACCCGTACGCCTTTTCACAGCGATTACGCATTCTCAACGATGGCGAGGAGATAACCCTATGAGCCAACCACTTTCCCCTACCTTAAACAGCGAACCTAGCGTTGCTGAAAGTAGTAAGTTACACAACGTTGAACTTGGGCGGTGGACTGAAATCGCTGACCGTTGCGTGCTAAATAACGTGCAAGTCGGAGACTACAGCTATATCCAAAATGACTGTAACCTGATGTTTACCGAAATAGGTAAGTTCACATCCATTGCAGCGGCCGTTCGCCTGAACCCGAGCAACCATCCGTGGTGGCGTCCAACGTTGCATCATTTCACTTATCGCCCGGGCAAGTATCAACTAGGTGAAGACCCTACTTCATTGGACGATGAGGTGTTCTCGTGGCGTGAGGAAGACAAAGTACAGGTTGGACACGATGTGTGGATTGGTCACGGCGTGATTGTTCTTCCGGGTATTACGATTGGTAATGGTTCGATCGTTGGCGCGGGTAGCGTGGTGACCAAAGACATACCGCCATACTCAATTGTGGTTGGTAACCCTGCCAAAGTGTTGCGTCCTCGGTTTGACGACCCTAGCTATGCCGAGCGGCTAGAAAGCCTTGAATGGTGGCATTGGAATGATGAAAAGCTCGCTGAGGCTTTGCCACTTTTCCAAAAAGACTGCGGCGAATTTTTGAGTCACTTTGAGCAAGCTTAAACTTGATACACTTTAAATCTGAAAACGAAAAAGCAGCCTAAGTGGCTGCTTTTTGTTTACGATGGAAAGTAAAAATTTTGATTGATTCAAGTAATCAGTTCTTTGATGCTCAATGTTTAGCCAATAAGAAATCTTTAAAATGAATAGCAACGGCGGATGCGGTTGTGGCTGGTTGGTAGTACATATTTAGGCTCCAAATACTGGTGTCATAGCATTCAAAAATAGGCACTAGTGTTTTGTCATTGATGTGATTTTCTACCAAAAATTGCGGTAGATAAGCGATACCAGTTCCGTTCAGCGCAGCTTGAAGCAGTAGGTCACTATCATTAACTTCCAACGACTTAGGGATTTTAATTATCTGGCACTCATTGTCCTTAGTGAATACCCAGTCATTACTTCCGGTGAGCGTCGTTGCAAACAGGCATAAATGAGTTTTTAATTCAGAAGGGCTTTGTGGGGTATTGTTTCTAGCAAGATATTCTGGAGAAGCGACGACGACAAAGGGGCTCTGCATTATTTCACGACGAACTAGGTGTAAGTCTTTTTCTCGATAGCCTTGATAGGATGCGTTCGCACTGATCGTAATATCACTGTCGGCGGCATGATCAAGTGCCCATGGTGAAATGTTGAGATTAAAAGTGACCTCGGGGTTAGTGCTGAGATATTCGCTGATGTGATTCATTAAAAAATGATTGGCGTAAACTGGGGTGCAAATTACATCAATATGACCTTTATCGTGTTTTTGATAGTCTTGCATGGTACGCATGATGGTTTCAGATTGGTCAACGAGCACTGAAAACTCATCAAATAAAGTTTGACCCGCAGGGGTGGGTTTTAACAAGCGGTTGTTACGTCGATACAGTGGCATTCCAAATTTTTGCTCAAGTTCCTGAAGCCAGCGGCTACCTGCTGATACTGATATGTTGAGCTTGCGAGCTGCGGCTGAAATTGACCCTGTGCGTACAACGTAAATAAAAAATGCCATTTTATCTAACATCAAAATCTCCTAGATCGAGTAAACGAAAAGGCAGGCAATGTTTAAAAATGCCTGCCTTTAATACTATTTACACCGTTGCTTCTGCTGTTTTGCTTGGAACTTTTTTACCTAATTTTTTAGCCATTACTTTTTCCATGTCTTCAAGGGCAACTCCTTTCGTCTCTGGAACGTACTTAACAACGACTACCATACAAATCAGGGACAACGCTGCGAATACCCAAAAGGCGAAAGCGCCGTTAAAGTTTTCTTTCAGATATGGGTTTTCGTTAAGCATTGGGAAGCTTTGAGTCACAATAAATCCTGTAAACCATTGTGCACCCACGGCGATAGCCATTGCTCTTGAACGAATACTGTTTGGGAAGATTTCTGAGATCATCGTCCAACATGCACAGCCCCAGGATGTGGCATAAGCGACTACATACAAACACAGTGCAAAGAGTGCTGCATAACCTTCCGTTCCGGTATAGAGCACATATCCGACGATTGTCATGCCGAGTGCACAGCCCAAAGTTCCGTATTTCATGAGCGGTAGGCGACCAACTTTGTCGATTAAGTACATACCTAATCCGTTACCAAGAATGAACACCACACCTACAAATGTTGTTTGGAACAACGCGTTCTCGGTGCCACCCGCAATAGGTTTTAGAATTTCTGGTGTGTAATACATAATGACGTTGATACCAGTAAGTTGCTGAGCTGCCGCAACAAATGTACCGATGACAAGAATGGAAAAAAGAAGGGGAGAGCGTAAGCTTATTTTACTGTTTTTTGATGCATTTGCAGGGACTAAAGATTTTTGGATCTCGAGGATAACTCTGTCTGCATGTTCTGGGTTGGAAATTCGAGAGAGTGTTTCTTTTGCCTTACTAATTTGTCCCTTGAGTACTAGCCAGCGCGGGGATTCTGGAATCATGATTAATAGACAGCCGAACAGTGTCGCTGGCAATACTTCAGAAGCGAGCATCCAACGCCATCCAACATCAACCAACCAGGCTTCAGACATCCCTTTCGCAATTAGATAGTTAACGTAGAACACACCAGTTTGGCCTATAACCGCTGATTGTTGAAACATACTGACTGCTCGACCGCGAAAATCTTTTGGTGCAACCTCAGACATGTACATTGGGGACACCACACAAGCGATACCAACTGCCACACCGCCGATGATTCTGAGTAACACATAGATGGTAAATGTAGGTGCGATAGCGGAACCGATGGCGGAGATGATAAACAATACAGCAGACAAAAAGAGTGCACTTCGACGACCGTATTTGAGGGCAACGGTTCCTGCGGATACAGCTCCGATAATACTTCCTAAAACTACGCTAGATACTGCCCAACCCGTTTGAGCGGGTGTTAAACCAAAGTGATCTCTGATTGGCCCAATTGCTCCGGATATTACGGCAGTATCGTAGCCGAGTAGGATCCCCCCTAGCGCGGCGATACAACAAATTCTAACTATGTAAGCGATATTATGTTTGTGAGACTGTGTCCCATTATTAGGTGACATTACATACTCCTTTGTATTGTCCATACACTCTCTTAACCATCAAATAAGTTAGTGCTGGGCGATTATTCGATACTCGGTGAATGTAGGGTTAGAGTATCGAATTAATAACTCGCCAATGAATTTAGTAATAATAATAAATAGATTTGATAAATATTTTTCATTCTAGCGACGTTGAGAATCATAATAGCTCAGAATGACTACGGCTATTAAATTAATGTCTCTTCGGTCAATAATGTTAACCTGATCAAGGTGTGGAAAATATTTTTCAAATGATTGTATTTATATAACCTGTTGTTTTTATTGATATTAATTAAGTGTGATCTGTGCCATTCTTTTCCTTGATCCCCCGTCAACGCTAGCTTTTTCCATATATTTTGAAAAATGGAAAGTTAATTTTTCAAAATGAAAAATATTTTTCATTTGGTTTGGTTTGGATTATATTGAATCTCAGTGAAGCAAACCTGTATGGTCAAATTTTCAAACAGATGCAGTGATACGATCTAATTGAAATTTCATTGGCCTAAGTACATTAAATATAAAAATTTTGGAGTACGACCATGAGCAAAGTTCAATACGGAATTAGCCCTTTAACTTGGACAAACGATGACATGCCAGAACTGGGTGGTGAGATCCCGTTGGAGACATGTTTGAGTGAAATGTCTGAGTCTGGCTTTACTGGTACCGAGCTAGGTACTAAATACCCGAGAGATCCGGAAACTCTTATTCCTTTGTTGAAAAATCACAACCTAGTATTGGCATCTGGTTGGTTCAGCGGAAATTTGATGACATCAACTGCAGAAGAAGAAATTGCAGAAATGCAAGGTCATATCTTGCTGCTTAAAGCTGCTGGTTGCAAAGCGATGGTTTACGGCGAAGTGAGTAATACAGTGCATGGCGACATCAGCAAGCCGTTATCATCTCGCGTGATTTTGACTGAGGAAGAATGGAAAACTTACGCTGAAAAATTAACTACTGTTGCTGATTATCTGTTGAATAAACATGACATCAAGCTTTCCTTCCACCATCACGTAGGAACGATTGTTGAGACAGAAGAAGATATCAATCGTTTGATGGAAGCTACAGGTGATTCTGTTTATCTGACACTTGATACAGGCCACATTACTTATGGTGGTGGCAACCCTGTCAATGTTATTGAGCGTTGGGGTCATCGTATCGGTCATATGCATTTTAAAGACCTTCGTATTGAAGTTATGAACGCAGCTCGTGATGCTGATAAATCATTTTTAAACGCAGTGCTTGATGGGGTATTCACTGTTCCTGGTACTGGTGATGTGAATTACGACGACGTGTTTGCTGCACTAAAAGCGCGTAATTATGAAGGCTGGCTACTGGTTGAAGCGGAGCAAGATCCTGCTAAAGCACACCCGCTTACGTTTGCTAAAACGGCTTACGAGAACATCACGGGTTACGCAAATAAATACGGCTTGTAATAACAAATGGCTTATTGAGGGGCTATCTCCCCAATAAGCCAGAGTCGACACATGGACAATACGTAATTGGCAAGGTAACGCGGCAATTACGTATCAGAAAGATCGAGGAAGAAGATGAAAACTGTACGCCTAACCGTTGCTGAAGCCTTAGCTAAATATCTTGCAGCGCAGAAAATTGTAGTCGATGGAAAAGAAGAGCAATTATTTGGTGCTGCTTTCGCCATTTTTGGTCACGGTAATGTGACATGTTTTGGTCAACAGCTAAAAAACATCGAAGAAAAAATCCCAACGTGGCGTGGTCAAAATGAGCAATCAATGGCTACGGCTGCCATCGCTTATGCAAAAGCGAATAAGCGTCAACGTATAGGTATTGCGACCAGCTCAATTGGCCCTGGTGCCACTAATATGGTTACTGCAGCGGGTATTGCCCATACAAACCGCCTGCCATTATTACTTATCTCTGGTGATGCTTATGTAAGCCGTCTTCCAGATCCTGTCTTGCAACAGCCGGAAAACTTTGAAGATCCATCGGTGACCTCTAACGACGCATTCAAACCATTGACTCGTTACTGGGATCGCGTGTTGTCGCCTGCCCAATTGATGCATACGCTTCCACAAGCACTAGATACTATGCTTGACCCTGCGACTTGTGGACCTGTTTTTCTTGGATTGCCGCAAGATGTTCAAGGTATTGCTTACGATTTTCCAGAGATATTTTTCGAAGAGAAATGTCATCGTATCCGTCGCCCTGAGCCGGAAATAGTCGTACTAGAAGAAGCGAAAGAGATCTTAATTAAAGCTAAGAAGCCTTTGATTATTTCAGGTGGCGGCGTGCACTACTCACTTGCAACCGATGAACTAGCCGCGTTCGCAGCTAAGCATAACATCCCTGTTGTCGAAACTATTGCAGGCCGTGCCACCATGCTGCAAGACAATCCACTTAATGCTGGGCCTATCGGCGTTACTGGCTCTAACTCTGCTAACCATATGGCTAACGAAGCTGATGTCGTACTTGCGATTGGTACACGTTTACAAGATTTCACTACGGGATCTTGGAGCGTATTTAAAAATCCAGAAATGCAACTAGTTAGTATTAACGTGGCCAAATTTGATGCGATTAAGCATCGCTCTCATCCCGTTATTGGTGATGCGAAAACCAGTATGACGAAATTGTCTGGCCTTTTGGCTGACTGGCGATCAGGTGATGAGTGGTCTTCAAAAGCGAAAGTAGAAGCCGATGAGTGGAAAGCGTTAGTTCAACGTCGTACTCACCCACAAGCCGGTGAATTACTTGAAGGCACTTCTTCTTATGCTGAAGTGATTGGCAAGCTAAACCGCAGTATGGAAGAGGGCGATACAGTATTAACTGCCGCTGGCGGATTGCCTGCTGAACTGTCCATGAACTGGCAGAATTACCAAATCGGTAAATTTGATATCGACTTTGGGTACTCATGTATGGGGTATGAGATCGCGGGTGGTTGGGGGGCGAAAATCGCCAACCCAGATAATGATGTTGTGGTTCTTGTCGGTGATGGTTCGTACCTTATTCAAAATTCAGATATTTACTCGTCGGTTCTTACTGGCCACAAGATGATCGTCGTCGTTTGTGACAATGGCGGCTTCGCTGTTATCAATAAGCTTCAAAACAATACGGGTAATGAATCATTCAATAACCTGCTGGAAGATTGTCGCCGCCCAGACGGAGAGTTAGCTCGTGTTGACTTTGCTAAGCATGCAGAAGCACAAGGTGCCATCAGCGAAAAACTGACCTCTATTACCGACTTTGATGCAGCATTTGCAAGAGCGAAAGAAGCTGACCGTACCTACGTTATCGTTGTGGACATTGACCCAGTATCTCCTGCGGCATGGTCGAAATGTGATTGCTGGTGGGAAGTGGGGCTTCCTGAGGTTACGCGTAACGAAGAGACCGCAAAGAAAGTCGCTGATTGGGAAGAGGGCCGTGCGGCTCAGCGTCGCGGTGTTTAATCAAGAATATCCAAAATTAAAATCACAATAACTTTAACCACTGATACATCACTCAATCAGTCGATGTATCAGATAACGGAGCAAGATTATGTTTAATGAAGAACGTCGTTTTGAACAACCTCTACGCTGGGCAATGATCGGTGGTGGACGTGGCAGTCAGATTGGTTATTCACACCGAAATGCTGCACAACGAGATGGACTGTTTAAGCTTGTTGCTGGCGCTTTTGATTTAGATGCTGTGCGCTGCAGAGATTTTGGAACCAACTTAGGATTAGACCCTGAGCGTTGTTATGCGAATTACAAAGAGATGTTCGCAGCAGAAGCACAACGTGAAGACGGGATTCAGGCTGTATCTATTGCCACGCCAAACTCTACGCACTACGAGATTTGTAAGGCAGCACTCGAAGCAAACCTTCATGTTGTTTGTGAAAAACCTATCACGTTTACATCTGAAGAGGCGGAAGAACTAAAAGTTATCGCCGAGCAAAACAATCGAGTGATTGGAGTGATGTATGGCTACAGCGGCTTCCCTATGGTGCAGCAAGCTCGTGAAATGGTACAGCGTGGCGACTTAGGTGACATCCGCGTTATCAATATGCAGTTTGCTCATGGTTTCCATAACGAAGAGTACGAACTTAACGATCCTGGCTTGAAATGGCGCGTAAGCCCAGAAGTATCAGGTCCAACGTATGTGTTGGGTGATATCGGTACGCACGCATTTTACTTGTGCGAAGTGATGACTGGCCTTGAAGTAGACCGCTTAGCTTGTATGCGTCAAAGCTTTATTAAGTCACGTACACCGTTAGAAGATAACGCACACGTAATGATGGAATTCAAAGGTGGCGCAGTAGGCACACTTTGGGCTTCTGCGGTAAATGCTGGCTCTATGCACCAACAAAAAATCAGAATTGTGGGCTCTAAAGCATCGATTGAGTGGTGGGATGAGCAACCAAACCAACTGCGCTTAGAAGTGCAAGGTGAACCATCGCGTATTCTTGAACGTGGTATGGGCTACTTGCACCAAGATGCGCCTGGCGTCGCTGTAAATCGAGTGGGCGGTGGTCATGCTGAAGGTTACTTCGAATCTTGGGCGAACCTGTACCACCGTTTTGCACTTGCGTTTGACGCGGCAGAGCGTGACGACCAGCAAGCGCTGTCTGATATTTGGTTCCCTGGTATTGATGCGGGCATTGAAGGTGTACGTTTATGTGAGAAGTGCGTTGAGTCTGCGGACCAAAACGCTGCTTGGGTTGAATACAGCAGATAGGAACTGACCATGACAAAGATTGCACTTCCAAAAGATCGCAAGCTGGATGCCATCGTATTAGGCCGAGCTGGCGTTGATCTCTACGCTCGCGAATTCAATACCGACATGGCTGATATCTCTGGCTTTAACAAATTCGTTGGTGGCTCTGCAGCAAACATCGCAGTAGCAGTTAGTCGCTTGGGTGGTAGAACAGGCTTTATTGGTTGCGTGGCAAATGACGCATTTGGTGACTACGTAAAAGGTTATATGCAGGAGCAAGGTATCAACCTTGACGGAATGATGACTGATGACACGGGCTCTCGAACTTCTGTTGCATTTACTGAGATGAAGCCAAGCGACTGTACAGTGCTGATTTATAGAAACAACGCATCAGACCTAACCATAAAACCAGAACAGGTGAGCGCAGAGTATATCGCGAGTTCTAAAACTCTGGTTGTAACTGGTACCGCACTTTCAGAGAGCCCAAGCCGTGAAGCTACGCTCATTGCTATGGAGCATGCTCGTCGAGCGGGCACGGTGGTGATTCTTGATGTTGATTACCGTCCATATTCTTGGCGCACAGATGTCGATGCATCCATTTATTACGGTATTGCTGCGGGTTTATCTGACATTGTCATCGGCAATCGTGAAGAGTTCGACATGATGGAAACGGTCTTGGCACCCGGTAATCAAGATGATGACCAAACGGCAGAACGATTTTTACGTGAAAACACTCAAGTGGTTGTGATCAAGGCTGGAGAGCTTGGTTCTAAAGTGTATTGCAAAGATGGCTATAAGTTTGAACAAGGCATCTTCCGAGTCAAGGTGAACAAACCATTTGGTTCTGGGGATTCGTTTGCTGGTGGTCTTATTTGGACGCTCATCAATGACGGTGAACTTGAGGATGGTGTTCGTCATGGTTCGGCTGCTGCGGCAATTAATGTGAGTGGCGAAAGCTGTACTGAGGCAATGCCAACCAAGGAAGAACTGCTCGATTTTATTGAGAGCCGAGCGTAACGCTTTTGACTTGAACCTTCTTTACAGATCAAGGAATGAGTCAGTCGGATCGGTAATTTTCTCAGCCATTAATACGCTTTGGATTACGAACCATCTCGGTCCGACATTTTTATTCGTTTTGAATTAAATAATAAGAACTATGTTGAGTTGCAACGACGACTCGACGAATGAGGAGAAAGGATTATGGGTAAGCATATACCCCCATTTAATAATCAAAACCAGCCAATCGTTGATGTTAACGATGAGGTTACACCACTTTGTTATTTCAACCAGGTTCACTTAAGCCAGAGTGAGCAACACACTCACACGGTTGAAGGGTATGAGTCGGTGGTTGTACTTGCTGGTGGTACGTGTTGTATCACAGTGAGTAACGGTGTCGATGAGCCTCAAGTCTTTGATAATATAGGTAAGCGTCGCACGGTATGGGACGGTGAGCCTGAATCTGTTTATGTACCGCTTGGTTATACAGCGACCATTGATTGTGTAAGTGAAAGCGCAGATGTGATGATTGCAGGTGGTAAATTTGATGCCTCATTAGAACCGTTCTGCGTTCGAGCTGATGAAGTTGAAATGGTTCAATACGGCTCAGATGATACGAAAACACACCGTAAGATCAAACATGTGCTTGGGCAAAGTAATGCTGACAAGCGTGGCCGTTTACTTGTCAGTGAGCTATTTACGGTTGGCGCTGGTGGTTGGTCTGGTTTTCCTCCACATAAACATGATGAAGACCGTGTCAAAGAAGATGGCAGCAAAGAGACATTATACGAAGAGGTGTATCAATTCCGTTTCAATCCTGATTTTGGTTTCGGCGCACAGTTTTTATACGAACATGAAGACGATTTTGGTCCTGTTTATCACGTTCGCACAGGTTCAGTAATAGCTATTGATAAGGGATACCACCCGAGTGTAGCTGCGCCGGGCTATGAAATGTATTACTTCACCATCATCGTAGGGAAAACGTCTAAGTCTTTGATTCAGCACTTTGACCCTCACCATGAATATCAAGTTGAAACCATTCCAGGCATCAAGGATATGATCGCCAAGTTTAAGTAGAGGGATACGTTATGTTGGTTAATTTAAACGATTTATTACCTGATGCAGCTGCATCAAATTATTCAGTTCCCTGTTTTAATGTCTTTGGCTTTGAAGATGCTCGTGCAGTCGTTGAGGCTGCGGAAGAAGTGAACAAACCGGTTATCTTAGCGTGTAACAAAGATGTCGTTGATTTTTATGGGGTAGAAACGGCAGCGGCGATGTTTTTAGGTCTAGCGACTAAAAGTACAGTGCCAGTTTGTTTGCACCTCGATCATACCTATGAAGAAGACATTGTATATCGAGCATTAAAGGCCGGCTTTAGCTCGGTGATGTTCGATGGCTCACAGTTGAGCCTAGAAGAGAACATCGCTCGAACTCGCAAAGTCGCGGATGTTGCCCATGCACTAGGCGCTTCGGTAGAGGGTGAGATAGGTTCTGTTCCATACGATGAAGGTCGTGACCATATCAAAACAATAGATACTAGCCCTGCTGATGCAGCCAGGTTTGCTCGCGAAAGTGGTGCTGATTGCGTGGCGATTTCTGTCGGTAATGTCCACCGTCTAACCGAACCAACATGCACTATTGATTTTGGCTTACTTGACCGTATTTCAGCCGAAGTGACGATACCATTGGTGATACATGGGGCTAGTGGGATTCGAGACGAAGATATGGCGAGACTTAAGCAAAGTCGTGTCTCTAAGTTCAATATCGGCACCTGCTTACGTCAAGCCTTAGGTAACAATCTACGCGGCTATATGAATGATGAACCAGAGAAGTTTGATAGAATTTACTTTATGCAAAAAGCAATGCCGTACGTAAAAGATGAAGCTATTCGAAACTTCGAACTTTTATCTTAGAATTAATACCCCAAGTGTTAAAGCTTGGGGTATTATTGATTTATAAACCAATATTTAACGGGAAAGAAGTTAGGTATGGAAGTTGAAACTAACGAGATTGTACATGTGCCTAGTGATTTAGACTCTCTGAAAGAGTTAATCGTCAAACGCTATGACAATTTGAGTCAACGCTTACAGCAAGTCGCGGACTATGTGTTAGCCCAGCCTATGCTAGTTGCCGTTGAGACTATGGCGACCATTGCGGAACAAGCCAATGTCCCATTGTCGACCTTAAGTCGATTTTCAAATGCGATGGGCTTTAGTGGGTTTAGCCAAATGCAGGCTCTGTTTAGAGACCAATATCTAAATAGACCTCGGGATTATAAAGACCGAGTGCGCAAAGCAAGAGACCAAGAAACATATCAACCAGAATCGCCAACCGCTATTTTTAATGATTACGGTGTCGCTAACGTTGAAGCGATAGAAAAATTACAAGTATCAGTTTCACCACAGAAGCTTGAAAGAGCCGTGAGCCTGATGGATCAAGCCGAAACGATATATATACAAGGGATGCGCCGAGCTTATCCGGTTGCTTTTTACCTTTGGTATGCTCTTATGAAATCAGATAACAATGTTGTCTTGCTTGATGACCATGGAGGGATGCTGACCCCTATGATCCGTAATATGAACGATAAAGACGTATTGCTTACTGTGACTTTTGCCCCTTATGCAATGGAAACCAGCAATGTCATAGAGTGTGCTCATGACCGAGGTGTCCCTATCATCGCGATCGCAGATAACCAGATGATGGCGCATGGCAGTAAGATGGACGTGTGTTTTGAAGTGGAAGAAGGGGAGGTGATGGGCTTTCGATCGCTGAGTTCTTCGATGTACCTAGCTCAAACATTAGCTGTTAGTTTGATGTGTCGTGAGATTAAATAGCGTTTACCTCAGAATGTTCTAGATAACCCTAAAAAGCCGATAATTATCGGCTTTTTTCATGTTTGCGAAAAATCTAAATAAAGTGACTGCCGAGCATAGAAAAAGCTACCGTATTGGCAGCTTTTTTAGCTCAGGATGATTGGAGTGTTCTGGTTATGAGAACAAACGCTTCATGCCTGAAAGCATGCTAGTGGCTGTCTCGTAATGATCGCCTTCCCAAAGTTGATCATTGAGAAACTCACCAGAATAGAACCCGTCATATCCTGTACTTTGAATGGCTGACGTCCATTCTTGTAGTGGAATTTCTCCTTGGCCTAGCAAGCAATTTCTAAGTTCTTTCTCATCGACCCAAGGCGCACCAACTTCAGGGCGGTGTCCATCGGAAAGATGAACATTGTAAATGAGCGATTTATCGATCTTTGCCATGTCTTCTGGTGTTGCCCCGCGGCATGCCCAGAAGTGCCAAGTGTCGAGCACAAAGCCAAAGTTATCTCGGTTGACTGCATCATGTAATTGATAATATTGCTCTAACGTAGCAATGGGGGTCCATGCTGCACCTTCGTATTGGAAGCGGATTCCATGCTCTCTTCCGATATCGGTTATATTGCGGATGTTTTGTGCAGTAATACGAATGTTATCTTCAACCGATAGGCCTGTCAGCGCCTCGAAAGCGTTTAATTGAATGGTTGGCGCACCAATGTCTTTGGCAAATTCACACAGAATTTCTGTATCTCTAAATAACTGGTTTTGTGCTTCTTTGGTCGTACTCTCCACACTACCTATAATATCAATCGCAGAAGGCGCAATATTAGCGTCGTTTAGCCTTGTTTTGAGGTCTTGGCTTGTTAAACCAGCATTGATATATCGCCACAACTTTTCTGTATGGATTTCTAACCCGTCATAGCCTGTTTCTTTTGCCAAACGGATATCGCTAACAATATTATTATGTAGTGAACACATCCCGTGTAGTGCATAGCGCATAAAGTAGTCCTTTGTCAGTCGCCAAAAAAGCTTGTGCTGTTGGCGTAATTAATCGCGTTAAGACCATTATCCTCCTTGTGATAAATTTTTTCCACAATCGACCCTTCTATCTGTGATGTTAATTAAGTAAAAATAAAAATGGCTATTAACTGGTCGATATTGCGTGGATTTGTGAGCTTTTATCATGTAGTTTGGATGATAATATTTTTTCATTATGTTGGTTTTTCTGTCAATTCTCTGTTCCGGAGTAACGGGTTCTATTAATGAAAAATGGAATATAAATTGGAAATCAGAGGGTCACTAAGATGTGACCGTATTTAGCTATCGTTGTTTATTCACTTAAGCAGCCACTCTACGTCATGAGGGAAAGTATGTTTAACATCGCTTTATTTGGTGCGGGACGCATTGGCAAAGTTCACGCGGTTAATATTGATAACCACCCGAGAACAACCTTGTATTCTATTGTAGATCCATATGTGGAGGGCGCTAACCAACTAGCAAGCCAATACAATGCAAAAATCCAAACAATTGAAGAGGCTATGGCTGACCCCAATATCCATGGAGTGTGCATCGGTTCTGCAACCGACACACACGCTGATTTTATTGAGCTAGCGGCAAAGAATGGCAAGACGATCTTATGTGAAAAACCTATCGACTTAGAATTGAGCCGTGTTCGTGATTGCTTGGGCGTGATTGAACAATATCCAGTGCCAATGTTGGTTGGTTTTAATCGCCGCTTTGACCCTCAGTTTCGTAAGCTAAAAACTCAGTTAGGTTCTGGTGTGATCGGTAAGGCAGAATCGTTGCTGATCACGTCTCGTGACCCTTCGCCACCACCGGTACATTACGCTAAAGCTTCTGGTGGTATGTTTCGCGATATGAGTATCCATGATCTTGATATGGCACGCTTTATCCTTGGAGAAGATCCAATCTCAATTACTGCACACGGTAGTTGTATGGTTGATAAAGCTATTGGTGAAGCTGGAGATATTGATACTGTTGTTATCGTTATGAATTTTCCATCGGGCGCGATGGCCACTATTTCAAACAGCCGTCGTTCTGGTTATGGGTATGATCAGCGCCTTGAACTGCATGGCGAGAAAGGCTTACTACAAGCGGGCAATATGAAAGAGGATCTCGTTCAGTATTGGGGGGAAAGTGGTTGTGTTAGCGCGAAACCGCAGCATTTTTTCTTAGAGCGTTACGAACAAGCATACATCAATGAATGGGATCACTTCGTTGAGATTCTAGCAGGTGAAGCAGCGCCGCTTTGCAGTGGTAAAGATGGAGAGTTTGCTCTTGTGCTTGCTGAGGCTGCTTTAGAGTCCATGAACACTGGAGTAACGGTCAAACTCTAACCAAGAGGTTTGTAGCTTTAACCACTCGTAAGGTGTTACTGGCTTATGCAAGGCAGAACTTAGAATTAATCGAGGGTTCTGCCTTTTCTAAATGCGAGTGATACTGCCAAAGATTGTGCAAGGCATAATGAAGCCGATTGTGATCGAAAGGCATCGACACTGGCTTCTTTTACTGTAAAACACACGTCGCTGAATGCCGACAGTGGGCTGACTTGATTATCGGTAATCACGATTTGTTTGGCCCCCGCTTTAGACGCTATTTCACACAGTTTGATCGTTTCTTCCGCATATGGATTAAAACTAATTGAGACAACCACATCATTAGGCCCAACCATACTTACCTGTTCTTCAAACATCCCGCCTAAACCATCGATAAGGAATGCTCTACATTCGATATGACGTAGTGCATATGTGAGGTATGACGCCACGCTAAATGAGCGTCTTAGCCCAATTAGATAAATGTTATCAGCATTGGCTAGAACATCGACTGCTTGCTTGAGTTTCTCGGAAGAGGTGAGCTTGGCAAGTTGCATCATTGCATGTGAGTTGGCTTGAGCAAATTCGTATAAAATATCTTCAGGCTCTTCTTGCAGACTGCCATCATTGAGCTCCTTAACTAAACGCGTACGTTGAGTGTAGCTGGCGGTTTCTTCTACAAGGTTTTGACGGAATATTTGTTTCAACTCGTTAAAACCATTAAACCCAAAGGCATTTGCAAAGCGTATTAGTGTCGACGGTGGAACATCGGCCGCCTTGGCAATGACGGCAACGGTGTCAAAGGCAATGCTGTTTGAATTTTCGAGTACATATTGCGCGACTTGTTGTAGTCGTTTGCTCAACGTACTGTGTTGTAGACGAATTTGGTTCTCTAGTTCGTTGAGATTCGTAGCTGCATGCATAAACAACATCCTAAGTTTAACGGCGAAGATGACCGGAAGGTTTTCTATATATCAGAGTAGATAGATGATGTGAAGTCGAGTTGGCGCAAATGAAATATTTATTTCACTTTAGATGATATTTAAGAAAGAGACATAACAATCACGCTCTAAACAAAAAAATGCCACGAGAGTGATGAGCTTACGTGGCATGGAAAACCTCATTTGAGGACCCTACATTCAACTTGTTGTATGAGCGATTTATTTATAGTTAATACCATTGCTTAGCGCTTCTTGCGTATCACATCAGTATTCTTAATCAAGATGTTAAAGTCAGCGTAAAGTGCACAGCGGCAACTCATCTACGTATTTATTTACTTTTCTTTTGGCGCTTCATATCAAAAATAACGGCTACGACAATCACTAAGCCTTTTACTACTTGTTGCCAATAGGCTGATACATTGAGTAGGTCGAGTCCGTTTTGTAGTACTCCCATAATCATGGTGCCTACGATAGTTCCTTGGATTGTTCCTATTCCGCCGGCATGCGATACCCCACCAACAGTGGCAGCAGCGATAGCATCTAGTTCATACATGTTACCTAAGCCGGGTTGACCTGAATTGATTCGAGCCGTCAAGATAAGCGCAGCAATACCAGCCAGAAGACCAGCGTAGACGTAGACAAGAATTTTGTACTTGGTGACGTTGATGCCTGATACGTAAGCTGCAGTTTCGTTGCCTCCGATTGCATAAGCATATTTACCAAACCTGGTGTAGTTGAGTAGCACATAGGTGAACAACGCCATAACGAGGAATATCACCACGGGCACGGGGATCCCCGCTATGTTTCCTTGTCCGATCCATTGGTATGAATCGATTAAGCTACTGATAGGGCGACCGTCTGAATAGAGTAATGCAGCCCCGCGAGCTATGATCATCATGCCTAATGTTGCAATGAACGGGGGGATACCTGTATAGGCGATGAGTGCGCCGTTAATCAAGCCACAGAGAGCCCCCACACCTAGTGCCACCAAAATAGGGACAATAACAGGCAGCTCAGGCAGGTTGGGGTACATTCTCATGCCCCAATCGAGGGTTTGAGCTGTGCTGGCTGAGACTACAGCTGCAACCGCAAGTACTGAGCCGGATGAAAGGTCAATACCGCGAGTGATGATGATGATTGTTACACCTAAGGCGAGCAGGCCGATACTGGCCATCTGAGTCATTACATTAAGTAAATTGGCAACGGTGAGAAACACCGGAGACAGAATACTCATGACAACACACATGCCGACAAAGACGACGTAGATCGCGTACTTGGATAAAAAACGTGTTTTTTTGCCAGTTTCGGGCTGTTCTGAAGTGGCTTGAAGAAGTTTAGCTATCATAACTACTTTCCTTGATATGTTGGATTAGCTTATTGTTTTTAGTTGAACGCCAATGACATGACTTGCTGTTGTGAGGCTTCGTGACCGTCGAGCTCACCTTTAAATTGCCCATCGTGCATGACGAGAATACGGTCGCTCATTCCAATCACCTCTGGTAACTCAGATGAGATCATGACCAAGCTTTTACCCATGCCGGTGAGTAGGCGCATCAATTTATAGATTTCAGATTTGGCGCCAACATCAATGCCTCGAGTTGGCTCGTCGAGAAAGAGAATGTCTGGTTTAGTTAGCATCCAGCGCGCGAGTAATACTTTTTGTTGGTTACCACCACTCAAGTTATCGATGGCTTCAGACATACCTGGCGTTTTTACTTTGAGAGTCGAACATTGCGTTGAGCAGTCTTTTTGCATTTTTCTTACGTCAAGTAGGCTAACGACTTTGTTACGATAAGCATCAAGGTGAGCAATGGAGGTGTTGGCAAAAATATCCAACATTAAGTAAAGCCCGGAGTGACGTCGGTCTTCTGTTAGAAAGGCCATTTTGTGATTGATGGCATCGGTTGGCGTTTTGATTTCTACTTGATCGCCGTTGATCCAAATCTCACCAACATCTTTCTTTCTTACACCAAACAGAGTTTCAATTAATTCGGTACGCCCTGAGCCGACAAGACCTGCAATACCAAGGATCTCGCCTTCGTGTAGCTTGAAGCTAATGTCGTTGAATTGACCTTCAACAGAGAGGTTTCTAACATCCAACCTTACTTTTCCAGGTTTGGCGGTTATTGGTGGATAGACATCGCCAAGGTCGCGCCCTACCATCATGTGAACGAGTTCGTCATTATTAGTCGATGAAGCTTCTCTTTCACCAATAAAGTTGCCATCTCGAAAGATCGTGATGTCATCACAGATACGGAATATTTCATCCATTTTATGGCTAATATATACGACCGCCACTCCCTGAGATTTAAGTAGTTCTATGATCTCGAATAGGTGGTCAACTTCTTTACCTGTCAGGGCCGAAGTTGGTTCATCCATGATGATCACTTTGGAGTGATACGAAATGGCCTTCGAAATCTCGATCATCTGCATGGTAGCTACCGTTAGCTCACTCATGGGGGTGCGAGGGTCGAGGTGTAGGTCCAATTTTTCCAAGAGTTTGGTTGTGTCACTGTACATTTTGCGATGATCGATGAGGTTCAGTGGCCCCTTGGTTGGTTCTCTACCTAGCCAAATGTTTTCTGCGATACTTCGGTGAAGTACTGGGGACAACTCTTGGTGGATCATCGATATTCCGGCTTCAAGGGCATCTTTAGCACCACTGAAGTTAACTGGATTACCTTGATAATGGATGGTGCCGCTATCTCTTTGGTAAATACCAAAAAGAACTTTCATTAGGGTGGACTTCCCTGCGCCATTTTCGCCCATTAAGGCCATGACACGACCTTCTTTTAATGTGAGTTGCACATTATCAAGGGCTTTCACTCCAGGAAATGACTTTGATATTCCACGCATTTCTAGTAAGGCTTGACTCATATTTACTGCTCCGATTGAAATGATCTATGTATCGAGTCTTGTTAGTGGGTTGGCACATAGATCATATGAGTGAAGAGGTCGTTAGCCTTGCTTAGCTTTGAATTCTTCGAGGTTGTCTTTGGTAACAAGCTCGGCAGGGATCCAAGTGATTTTCTCGCGAGGCTGATTTGTGATGCCACTGATTGCGGCGTCAATTGCGCCACGAGCTTGGCCGCCACCATCTTGGAATACAGTGGCATCAAGAGCGCCATTTTCAATTGCCATTAAGCCATCAGGAGTCGCATCAACGCCGACAACAATCGTGTCATCGAGTTTCCCTGCAGCACGCAGAGCTTGAATTGCACCTAGAGCCATATCATCGTTGTTGGCAATAATTACGTCGAGTTTGTCTCCTGAATTGATCCAGTTTTCCATTACGACCATTGCTTGCGAGCGTTGCCATAGAGCGGTTTGTTTGCGAGTGATGTTGAAATCAGGCTTATCTTGGAAGTAATCTTCGACGCCTTCTGTACGAAGAATTGCAGCTTCAATTGTCATCATCCCCATCAAAATTCCAATGTTTCCACCTTCACTTTTATCTGCGACGTACTTAGCTTGCTCTTTGCCAAATTGCAGCTCTTCAGAGCCAACGTACGCTACACCTTCGGGTAAGTAAGAAGGACGGCGGTTGAGGTAAACGAGCTCAATTCCTGCATCTAGAATCTTGTCCGTCATAGGTTGGGTCGCGTCAGTATTAACTGGCACTAAAATGATGCCGTCGACTTGTTGGATAATGAAATTTTGAACTTGGCCAAGCTGTTTCACTGTGTCTTCTTTGGCATCCACAAAAATGAGCTTAACGTTATGTTGCTTTTCAGCGTATGCCGTCATGGAATCTTTCATATTTACAAGAAATGTATCGTCGAAGTTGGGAATCGCGACACCTATTGTGACGACATCACTTTTTGTCTCTTCACCACCACAGGCAACGAGGCTGAGTAAACCTATTGCAATGACCCCTGTTTTTAC
Source organism: Vibrio sp. 10N.261.46.A3 (assembly GCF_041472995.1). NCBI lineage: Bacteria > Pseudomonadati > Pseudomonadota > Gammaproteobacteria > Vibrionales > Vibrionaceae > Vibrio > Vibrio sp. 10N.261.46.A3. Next base: position 31,811 of record NZ_JBFRRH010000039.1, read on the forward strand.
TCGTCTTGCTGCCGAGCTTTGGAAGAGAGTGGTTTTGTGAGTAAAACGACGTATGAACTTTGAAAATGTGTTGGTTATCGATGACATGCTATGTCTCCTTGTTGTTATCACTGCTTCTGCCAATTACAAAATATTTCGTGATTGAATCTCTGAGAGTGCTTTCTTTCTCCTAGAGACTTGGCAACTTTCATTCCTTTACGTAGGCGTTTTAAATTTTAATTTTCGCGAAAAATATTTTTCATTTAAATCGTGGGTAACTATATATTCAGAATTTTTTTTTAGCCATTAGACATGATGTGCAATTGTTATAATTGTTACATAGATCTTGTGGTTGTTAAGTTTTGTGTTGAGTTTGTTTTTTATTAAGTCTTTGATTTTAATTGGTTTAAAATTATGATCTCTATTTTGTTTATAGCTAAGTTATTGATTTTAATTGTTAAAAAAATATAGTGATTGAAGTCACTTACATGAAAAATTAAATGAAAAATATTTTCTGAATTTTTCTTTATTTCTGAGTTTGAAGTCTACTTTTGCGATTAAATGTAAACTGGATCACTTTAATGAACTGTATGTTTCGTTTTTCTTTGATTTTGGAATTTTTATTTCATATAAAGGAGCTGTCTACAGGTGAGATTTATTTATATGGCTGAGTGTTAGTTTGCAGAGGTGGCAGAGTTTGCTCTTCGTAAGCGATGAAAGCTGAATATAAGTGAACCAATTTGTCTACAAGGAATGGGATATGCAGTTAGAAGAAAAAACACTGGATTTGATTTGTTTGGGGAGAGTGGCGGTTGACCTATATGGGCAACAAATTGGTTCGCGATTAGAATCTATGGGGTCATTTTCGAAATATTTAGGAGGATCGTCGGGCAATGTTGCTTATGGGACAGCAAGGCTTGGATTAAAGTCGTCAATGCTTGCTCGTGTTGGTGATGAGCATATGGGACGGTTTGTTCGCGAGGAGTTGCAATCCGTAGGGGTTGATACTCGCCATCTCATCACCGACCGCGAACGCTTAACAGCTTTAGTATTGTTAGGCATCAAAGATGAAGAGACGTTTCCATTAATTTTCTACCGTGATAATTGTGCCGACATGGCACTCAGTGTGGATGATATTTCAGAATCTTACATAGCCTCTGCACGATGCTTAGCGATTACAGGTACTCACCTTTCAAACCCGCAGACCCGAGATGCGGTATTACTCGCCTTAAAGTATGCTCGAGAGCACGGTGTTAAAACTGCGTTGGATATTGACTATCGGCCCGTTCTTTGGGGATTAACTAGCCTTGGCGATGGCGAAACTCGCTATATCGATTCTGCTGAGGTTACGCATCAACTTCAGCAAGTGTTACCCCTTTTCGACCTTATTGTTGGTACAGAAGAGGAGTTTCATATAGCTGGTGGTTCCACAAATACAGTTGCGGCTTTAAGGTCGGTTCGAACTGTTAGTCAAGCTGAACTCGTGTGCAAAAGAGGCGCGTTGGGTAGTTCTGTTTTTTCCAGCGATGTGCCAGGTTCACTGGATGAAGGTATCACTGTCGAAGGCGTTAAAGTGGATGTTCTTAATGTACTTGGTGCGGGTGATGCCTTTATGTCTGGCCTGCTACGAGGTTACCTCAATGATGAAGGTTGGGAGAAAGCTTGCGCTTATGCCAACGCGTGTGGTGCATTAGTGGTATCACGCCATGGCTGTGCGCCAGCTATGCCTACTAAAGAAGAGTTAGATAATTATTTAGCTCGTGCTCAAGATGTATTACGACCAGATCAAGACAGTCAACTAAACCATTTACATCGAGTTACGACACGTCAAACTCAGTGGGATGAATTATGTATTTTGGCATTCGATCACCGTAGTCAGTTTGAACAAATGGCGAAAGATGTTGGCGCTGATCTTGACCGTATTTCGATACTGAAGCAGTTGATCTATAAGGCATCGCTAGATGTCTGCCAAGAAGAGAATCTGTCTGGACAGTTTGGCTTGCTTTGTGATGGTACTTTTGGTCAGCCAGTCCTTAATACTGCAACCGGCACAGGTACTTGGATTGGCAGACCGGTAGAAGAACCTGGATCTAGACCTTTGCAATTAGAGCATGGCGACATCGGCAGTCAGTTGAGAACTTGGCCACTTGAACATGTTGTGAAGTGTTTGGTTTTTTGCCACCCAGACGATGACATTGTCTTGCGTCTATCACAAGAAAAGACAGTAAAAGAAGTCTATGACGCGTGTTGCCAATCGGGGCACGAATTGCTGCTAGAGGTTATTTTACCTAAGGAAATGACTTTGGGGGATAAGCAGTATCTTACGTTGATGAATCAATTTTATTCCATTGGTGTTAAACCTGACTGGTGGAAATTACCGCCGCTTTCGGAGTCGTCCTGGAACCAAGTGGAGTTGTTGATACAAGACAATGACCCACATTGTCGAGGCATATTGATTCTTGGGCTGGATGCGGAATTAGATGAGGTACAAGCAGGATTTAATGCCGCAGCAAATTGTTCTCTGGTAAAAGGCTTTGCGGTTGGGCGAACAATATTCGGATTGCCATCAAGTCTGTGGCTAGCGAATGACATAAATGATCAGGAGCTCATTGCCCAAATCAAATCGAACTATTCGAGCTTGGTGAGAGCGTGGCAACAGCGCAATGTAGCTACATCTTGTCAGTCATCTTTACAGTCTCGTCTTAAATCACAAGGCGCACCTTCATTGATTTCAAACTAAAGGACCCAGTTATGAAAACCGTATTTAATTTTATTAATGGTGAAATAAGCGACTATCAAACGGAACGCGTTGCTCCGATCTTTGACCCAGCAACAGGCCTGCAAACAAAGCAAGTTGTTTTAAGTAATGAAGAACAAACGGCACAAGCTATTGAGTCCGCTAAACATGCTCATCTGGGGTGGGCTAAAACATCACCATTGAAACGTGCCCGTGTGTTGTTTGCATTTAAAGCCTTAGTCGAGGCTAATCTTGACCGTTTAGCTCGCTTGATCTCTAGTGAGCATGGGAAGGTCTATTCAGATGCCGTTGGGGAGTTAGCTCGAGGGCTCGAAGTGGTCGAGTTTGCATGTGGCATCCCACATCTACAAAAAGGCGAGCACTCATCTAATGTTGGCACTGGCATAGATAGTCATTCATTAATGCAGCCATTGGGCGTGTGCGTTGGCATTACACCATTTAATTTCCCTGCAATGGTTCCTATGTGGATGTTTCCTGTAGCATTGGCTACAGGTAATACATTTGTTTTGAAACCTTCTGAAAAAGATCCGTCACTGGCCATAGAACTGGCTTTGTTACTTAAAGAAGCAGGGCTACCCGATGGTGTCTTCAATGTGGTAAATGGCGATAAACGAGCTGTGGATGTATTGCTTACCGATGAACGTGTACAAGCGGTCAGCTTTGTTGGTTCTACACCGATTGCGGAGTACATCTATACCACAGCTTCTGCTTATGGTAAGCGTTGCCAAGCATTGGGTGGTGCGAAAAACCACTGCTTAGTGATGCCAGATGCTGACCTAGATATGACCTCTCAAGCCATCATGGGAGCGGCATATGGCGCTGCGGGTGAACGTTGTATGGCATTATCTGTGGTAGTGGTTGTCGGGGATGAAACAGCCGGTCGTTTAACCGATAAATTACAAACGCAGATACAGTCCATGCGAGTCGGGCCTGGGATTGTGGAAGGACGGGAAAACGATATGGGTCCTGTTATTTCAGCTGCTCATAAACAAAAAATTTGTGATTATATTTCTGAGGGAGAGCGGCAAGGTGCTTCACTTCTGGTTGATGGACGATCGCTTGAGGTTAAAGGCCACAAAGAGGGGTATTTTGTTGGGCCGACTTTGTTTGACCATGTCTCCCCTGAGATGACAATTTACAAAGATGAAATTTTTGGTCCAGTGTTGGGGATTGTGCGAGTGCCTAATTATGCAACGGGCTTAGACCTAATTAATCGACACGAATATGGTAATGGTACGGCTATTTTTACTCGAGATGGTGAGGCTGCGCGTCAGTTTCAAGAAGAGGTGTTGGCTGGGATGGTGGGTATCAATGTCCCTCTTCCTGTACCAATGGCATTTCATAGTTTTGGCGGGTGGAAACGCTCTATCTTTGGGCCTTTAAATATGCACGGTAATGATGGGGTTCGTTTTTATACAAGAATGAAAACGGTCACGAGTCGCTGGCCTGCCAGCGTGCGATTGGAAGAGCACACTAGCAGCTTTAACTTTCCGACGATGTAATCGGAGCTATTGTTTTAGGTAGTTTCACAATAAGCAGTAGCCATTTAGGTTACTGCTTTTTTGTACTAAAAAAGGAAGATACGCAGTTACTGCATTAGATGAGGCGTTTAATTAATCGAATGGATCGGTGCTTTTTAATCGACAACCTTGGTGCAGCCGTGAACACAATAAAAAAGCCCATGCTGTAACAGCATGGGCGAATATGACGTGGAGCAGTCATAACAAATAAAAACGCAGTAACACGATTTACTATTTAGAAAATTTAATGTTTTGGAAGTGGCATAATGTTGAGAGGTGTCGGGATTATCAAGGTTGCTTCTGTTGCTTGTTGCACTTCTTCAGGGGTGTAGCCAGGGGCTATCTCCGTTAATATCATTTGGGACTTATGAATGGATATCACGCCCATCTCTGTGATGATCATGTCGACCTGATTAAGTGCGGTTAATGGCAGAGAGCAGGTTTTAAGAAGCTTGTGTTTACCTTTCGCTGTGTGCTCCATTGAAACGATGACTTTTTTCGCGCCTACGACTAGATCCATAGCGCCTCCCATCCCTGGGACCATTTTCCCAGGGATAATCCAGTTAGCAAGATTACCTTGCTCATCGACTTGCAGGGCTCCGAGAACCGTTACGTCGACATGACCACCGCGAATAATAGTGAAGGAGTCGGCACTGTTAAAATAGCTTGCGCCTTTGGTTGCGGTAATCGGCTGTCCACCGGCGTTGACTAAATCGGCGTCAGTATTACTGTCGTCAGCAATAGCATCAATACCGAGTAATCCATTTTCAGATTGCAGTATGAGCTCGACTTCCGAGTCAATTTCATTTGCAACCAAAGAGGGCATGCCGATCCCCAAATTCACGACGTCGCCGTCATGCAGTTCTTGAGCCACTCTCCAAGCAATATTTCGGCGTATTACTGCCTTATCGGTAATCTTGCTTGCCAAAGGCGCATCGCCATAAATAGGTTGAGGTTTACAAATAATATCCGTCATTATTTCGCTTCCTTTTGATAGACGTGATCTACATATAGACCTGGGGTATGTACTGACTCTGGTTCGATGTCGCCAACAGGAACAAGTGTTTCAGCTTCAACAATCACAAGGTCGGCAGCGGTCGCCATTAATGGATTGAAGTTTTGAGTGGTTTTCTTGTAAAACACATTTCCTTTGGTATCGACAACTGAACCGCGTATAAAAGCAAGGTCCGCGCGCAGAGGTTTTTCTAGTAAATAATCTTCCCCATCAATATTGATAACTTGTTTACCCTCAGCCACCATAGTGCCAAGGCCTGTTGGGGTGAGAATGCCGCCAAGTCCAGCGCCTCCTGCGCGAATACGCTCGGCTAATGTACCTTGTGGCACCAGTTCAACATCTAGCTCTTGATTGTTCATTTGGTGCCCCGTTTCTGGGTTGGTACCAATGTGAGAGGCATAGAGTTTTTTGATGAGTTTTGCTGCAATAAGTCGACCGGAGCCTGTGGTTTGAGTCCCTGTATCAGTCGAAATTAGTGTGATGTCTTGGATGTTGTGCTCGAGTAGTAGGTCGATAAGGCCCTCTGGTGCGCCATTTGCCATAAAGCCGCCAATCATGATGGTCATCCCATCATGCAATTTTTCCGCAATCTCGTTGGCACTAATTTTTTTTCTCATAATTCGCCCCTATACAGAGTTGGCTTATCGCCTTGTCTAACTTAATTTTTGGTATGACTGCTGATGATAATTTTTACGCAGTCATGCTATTTGTTTTTTACTTGGTCGTTTTTTACTTTGTCGTATAGTACTTAGCTACGAACAACGTTTGATGATTACGGCAGTACCCATGCCTCCACCGATACATAAAGATGCTAAGCCATAGTCTTGTTGCTTTCTCTCTAGTTGATACGCCAAGCTGACAAGAATACGGATCCCAGATGCACCAAGTGGATGACCTAAAGCAATAGCACCACCGTTATGGTTTGTGCGTTCTAGGATCCAACTTTGATCAACGTTGTGTTTCTCTGCGAGCTGCTTTGTAACGCCGATAGCTTGAGCTGCAAAGGCTTCATTAAGCTCAAAATACTCGATGTCTTGCAGTGAAAGATTGGACTTTTCCAGTGCATTAGCGATCGCGGGAACGGGACCTAGCCCCATAATTTCCGGAGATAAACCTGCTTGAGCGTAGCTAACGATTTCTGCCATCGGCTTTAGTTGGTATCGCTCCACGGCTGATTTGGATGCCAAGATGATCGCGGCTGCACCATCGTTGATACCCGAGGCATTTCCTGCTGTAACAGTGCCATCTTTTTTAAACGCTGGGCGTAAACGACTAAGACTCTCTGATGTACTATCGGTCTTTGGATATTCATCAAGCTCGACGGTGTATTGTTTTCGACGCAACGATACTTCTATTGGTTCTATTTCACTTCTAAAACCGTGGCTCTCCAGTGCACTTGCTGCGTTTAGCTGACTTTTGAGTGCAAACTCATCTTGCTCTTCACGCGAAATAGATAAGGATTCTGCAATGTTTTCTGCAGTGATACCCATGTGATACTGATTAAACGCATCGGTTAAACCATCGGTAATGATGGTGTCTTCTAACGAAATATTTCCCATACGAACGCCACTTCTAACTTTGTGCGTTTGTACAAATGGGGCTTGAGACATGCTCTCCATTCCGCAGGCAACAACGATCTCAGCATCACCCGCTTTGATATGACTTGCCGCATCCATGACCGTTTTCATCCCACTTCCACAAATCATATTGAGTGTGTATGCAGGGACCGTTTCTGGAATACCGGCTTGAATTGAGGCTTGGCGCCCCGGTCCCATACCAATACCAGCACTGAGTACATTACCGACTATCACTTCATCAATAAGCGTAGGGTCGATATGACATTGACTGATTGCACCTTTAATTGCAGCAGCGCCTAGTGTAGGTGCAGAAACTGAAGATAGTGCGCCGTTGAAGCTGCCAATCGGTGTACGTTTCGCTGCAACAATGTAGATAGGTTCCATCGTAATATCCTGTATCAAGGTAAAGCTGAGTTAACAGTTCAATGAGGTGCTGAGAGTTCGTAAATACACAAAACGCAGCGTGCGGTTATTCTTTGTTGATGAATTCATTCTAAAGGCACAGAGAAGGAGGTGTTATAGCCGTTCGTAGAAACGCGGTTTGCATAAATGCAACATGACGCTGCAAGTAGTTGGCGTATATTACTTGAGCGTTATTTCTGCAAATTAACGCTAAATCGAATGGAGAATAGTCATGAATAGCTTAATTGCATGCGCACCTTGTTGTTGGGGCGTGGAGTCTGCCACTAACGTCCATAATCCATCATGGAATACCGTTGTCGTGGAAAGTAAAGCTGCTGGATATCAAGGAATAGAGCTTGGCCCATTTGGATATATGCCTCTAGAGGGAGAGTTTGTTAATACGGCGATCAAAGCTAATGGTTTGGTGATCTGTGCTGGTACACTTTTTGAACCGCTTTCATCTATAGAGCATAAAGAGGGCATCTTGAACCGAACACATGATTTATGCTCGATGCTTCAGCGTATTGGCAGCAAAAAGCTGGTCGTGATTGATTGTGTAAATGATGTGCGCAGTGCATGCGCTGGATTGAGTGACGAAGCTCCAAGATTAGGCAACCAGCTCTGGGACATAATGATGCAAACCATTCGTGATATTGCTGCTATCGCGAAACATTATGATATTCGTCCTGTCGTTCATCCTCATGCTGGTGGCTTTATAGAGTACCGTGATGAAATTGACCGAATGTTGGTTGATTTATCGAGTGAAGAGGTTGGGCTCTGTTTAGATACTGGTCATCTGTATTATGCCGCCATGGATCCAGCGAAAAGCCTAATTGAGTACGCATCTCGATTAGAATATGTTCATTTCAAGGATATTAATGACGCCGTGTTTTCCGATGTTATCGAAAGCAAGGTAGGTTTCTGGGCTGCTTGCGCACAAGGAGTGATGTGTCCTATAGGTGAAGGTGCGATCAATTATGCCGAAGTACAGTTGGCTATCAATCAAATCGGTTATTCAGACTGGATCACTATAGAACAAGAGCGTGATCCCCAAAATTCTGATGGAACGTTAGCTGATATCAAACGCAGTCGATTGTTTTTGAGTCAAAAAGGGTTTGGTTAATGGTTAGGAATGGCATTGCTAAAAGAACCTTCTTCAACAAAGGGTACAGCACATGCTCATTGTGACTGAACCTTGGTTTTATGTGACTGCGATTCCCGCCGTGTTGATTTATGGAATTGGCAAGGGGGGATTAGGCGGTGCGCTAGGTATTATTGCTGTTCCCCTTATGGCAATAACCATTGCACCTACTCAAGCTGCTGCCATCTTATTGCCAATATTGTGTGTAATGGATGTGTTTGCGGTAAAACATCATTATCGTAATGCTGATTATTCAGTCATTAAGAACATGCTTCCAGGGGCGGTTCTTGGCGTCATCTTGGCTGGGTTGTTTTTGAGTATCACACCTGAGTCTGGATTGAAGTTACTCATTGGTATTCTTTCCCTGCTATTTTGCGGTCAGTATTTACTCTTGGGTGTGGATGAGAAAAAAGCGGGTGGAAAAATAAGTGCGTGGTTTTGGAGTACGTTGAGTGGTTTTTCTAGCACTGCGATTCACGCGGGCGGTGGACCAGCAAGTATTTACATGTTGCCATTGAAACTAGACAAAGTTGTTTTGGTAGCGACCATGGCTGTATTGTTTGGCTTAGTCAATTTAGCCAAACTTGTTCCTTATGCTGCCTTAGGTGAATTCGATACGATCAATATGATGACGGCATTGATTTTAATGCCTCTCGCTCCTGTTGGGGTTAAGTTAGGAGTGTGGTTGTTGCATCGCGTTAATCAAATATGGGTGTATCGATTGTGCTATCTATTTCTCTTTATCTCGGGAATGAAATTGACCATCGATGGTTTGAATCTTTGAGCGTTATTGAGAACCATAGTTATGTAAAAAAGCAGCCTAAGTGGCTGCTTTTTCGTTCGTAACGCTTTAGCTGTTCAATTACCTATTTGGCTAGTCTAGCTTCGACTTGCCCAAGTGCTCGTTGGTACATAAACCATGCACAAGTGCCGGCAAGTACATTACCTACCATGGCACCCCAGAATAGGCCTTCAATGCCAGCAAGCTGCGAACCAACCCATAAACAAGGTAAGAAGAAAGCGAACAGGCGCAGTGCAGAAATCGCTAATGCGGTATAAGACTTGCCAAGCGCATTCGAGATAGAAACCATCAGCATACAGATGCCCAAAGGCCCTAGACTGATAGGAACGATAAGTAAGTGATAGTTCAAAATGGTTGAGACTTCGTCTTCGCTGGTCATGAGATTTGCCAACCCACCAGAGAACACCCAAGTGACTAGTGCGATCACTAATTGGAACCCTAATACGAACATCACGGCAATCTTGACGAGCTTGCGTATGTTTTCTAGGTTCTTTTCTCCCAACATTCGGCCAATCATAGGTGGCATCGACATAGTAAGAGCAAGCACTGCAACAATCGAAAAGAATTCAAAACGTGAACCTAGCGCCCAAGCCGCAACGGCTGCAGTACCGTAGCCAGCAAGCAGTTTGGTGGCGAGCATCGAAGATACTGGTGGCAGCAGTTGACTGATCATCGCAGGCCCCATGATGTTTCCTATAGAACGAATACTCTTGCCGATATCAAGATCGTGCCAGTCGAATGTCATCCAATGCTTCTTAGTCACCTTAGGAGCAACGATAAAAATACCGGCACCGAACGCTAAGATGGTCGCAATCGCGGCTCCGTTGATACCCATGTCGAGCGTGAAGATGAAAATCGGGTCCAATATCAAGTTGATGATACTGGTGGCGATCATCATCGAACCGGGCAGCATGGTATTACCATTGGCACGACACACACTGTAGAAAAAGTAGAGCAGTGCGCCTGTCCAAGAGCTTACAAGCCAATATATCCAGTAAGAATCAATGATCGGCAATACCGTCGGTGGCGCATCCAGGAGTTGTAAAATAGGACTACGAAGTAGGTAGATGATGACGGAGAACAGCGCAACACTCACACTGCCCATCGCAACCACTAACCCACCGAGCTGTTTGGCGTAGCGTGTCTCGTTGGCGCCAATCGCTCTCGCGATCACAGCTGTTGTCGCAATCCCTAGCCCGACCTGAATGCCGATAATGATCATCTGAATTGGTAGCGTGAAACCTTGAACCGCGAGCGGCAGCACGCCTAGCTGGCCAATAAAAGCACTGTCTACAAGCTGGAAGCTCATCAGGGAGAGCACCCCAAACAGCATTGGCCATGTCATTGTATAGAGTTGTCGGCCAAGAGAAGGCGAGGGAGTTGCGGTCGTAGAATTCATAACACTCTTATCAGTCTTGAAGGTAGGTTTGTCGTAGTGACAATCCACTCAATGAAGAATTGCGTAAAGGATAACGTAACGTCAGCTCGATACCAATAAATGTTACCCGATCTAAACATATTACCTATGCGTGTTTTCAGTAGGTTCGGTGCATTCTGCACTGTGACTTTATGGAAGCACCTCTCAAACCTTATTTATTTTATAGACTTATCGAAGTTGGCTAATGTAATTATCAAACCCATAAACTAATATCGTTGGAGAGAAAAGGAATTGCGAGTCAGCAAGCACATTTTTAAATGCATATTGGAGAGGGAGCCAAAATATGCCAGGGACAGAAGAAATTCAGATCAGCCAAGAACAAGTGAGAAAGAATAAAGCCAAGGTTCTGGCGAAGATAAACCAGCAAGGGATTATGTCTCAGGGTTTTCGTTTGGTTAATGTCAAAGATTACCAACAGAAGTTACAAGCTCTAAAACAGAAAGTCGAAAACTTCGATTACATGAATGACGCCAATAAGCAGCAAGATCAGGTCATTCTCGACATCATGACTCAGAAAGAGAAAATTCATAATTACTTGGATGAATCATCGAGTCAGAAGTTAGGGAGCGGTAACCTAGATTTTGGTTCTCGAAATCAGGTCGCGAATGCCACGCTCAAGAAAAAGCAGCTGTTCATGATGTTTATGGAAACGGTTGAGGCGCAAGAAGCGCTCAGAGAGTTTGCTGTTAAAGTCGCTTCAGTATGTAACGGCACACTCAAACAGCCTCCGGGTGCTTATCTAGGCGTAAAAGATTTCCACGGCGCGCTGGATAAAATTACCAATCGAAAACGTCACTACGATATTGGCGATCTCAAAGATGCCGCTCGTATGACCATCGTATTCGAGAATATGGACGATATGATCGTAGCCAAGGCGATGATCATTTTGACCAAAGAGTTTATTGAGCTAAAACACCACCAGTCTGCGATGAAAGATCGCTACGGTACAAGCCAAGGCGACAATGCAAAATTCAACTGCGGAGCAACAGACGCCGGTTACAAAGACATTAAGTTCTTCTTAAAAATGGCCAACGGACATATCGGTGAATTGCAGCTCAATACCAAGAATATGATGGTGGCGAAAAAGAACGGTCACATCATCTATGACATCCTTCGAGATGGAGGCAATCTTGATAAGGCATTCACCATTACCAATACTGAGGTGCTTGCCAAGATAAGTCGTAATATGAGTGAAAAATGGTTCAACTTTATGAACACTCGAGTACCTAAAGCGAGAGATGATTTGATGGCTGTACAGCAGTTGGTTGATCGCTTGAGAGCGAACCTTGGAAGGGGGCAGAACTCACTTCAAGTCAGCTTAGAAGAGATAACGATATTGTCTCGTGTCAGCCTCTATATCTATGAGCAAGGTGATAACGCCAGAGCTTTATTAGAGTAGTCAACTGGTATTGAGAGCTACTATGAGTCCGGTTACTTGACCGGACTTTTGGGTTTTTGAGCCTCGGTTTTTAATAACCTCTTTTATTGCTTCGATAGCTCGGTGCAGTGATTCCAACCCAACCTTTGAATGCGCGATTGAAATTACTTAAGTCGCTGTAACCCACTTGCCAACTGATGTCTTGAACAGAAAGGTCTGTCTGTTCGAGTAGCTGTTTTGCTTTGGCTTCTCGAACCTGTTCTTTGGCTTCTTTAAAGAGAATGTTTTTGCTCTTTAGGTTTCTCTGCAGCGTTCGTTTTGTCATACCGAGCATGGTCGCAAACCACTCAATATTGAACCAAGGTAGAGTCGCATAGGTGTCTATTAATATCTCGACGGCGTGATGCCAATCTTGGGTACTATTTCGTTCTGAAATGGCCCTATAATCATCGGGCAGCGGAATCGAGAACGCACCGTATTGCTGTTCAAACTGAATATCAGAATCAAAGAAATGCTTAGGTAATTTACGTGCGCTGTTGTGCTTAGAGACCAACTTGGCGTGTGATGGTTGCCAGCGACTGTCAATGAACTTACGACAGAGGCTAATCACGGTCAGGGCGCGAAACCATTCGGCTTGTTCAAAACCTGAGGTCGATGGATGATAGCAACTTCGATGACACAGCCACCACAATCCATCGCTTTTTTCCGTCCATATGGTGACGTGATTACTTAAGGTCGATATTTCAGTAATCAAGCAACGTACCGCTTGCTCTAGTGACGTGCATTGGTCAATTTTTCGGTCTAGCTCAGGTGACAATTGCTCTAGAGAAGCTCTACGTCCAACCTCAATCCCTATCGAATAACCAAACTTCCGCTCAAGGCCATGAATGAAGCGAATCACGTCTTGTGTAGGAAGCCATTGATTGGATTGTGTTAGTTCAATGGGTAGACCGCACGCATCGGCGACGGTACGCCAATCCAGTCTATGTTTGTCACAATACTGAATATATGGAGCAATGTTACTGGTCGAAGTGAGCAATATGCTGGTGGTGTTCGATGATGCTTTCATTGTCTTGTGTCTACCATTAAATGTCACCAAGTGACCTAATTAAGTGTAGCGCATCTCCTTATACTTCTCCTAACCCAAACAGGAGACCAATTATGAAACTCAAACACATTGCCGTTCTAGTATCTTTAGCGATCGCATCATCATTTGCTCTTGCAGCAAACCCAGTTGAAGAAGCTCTGAAAGTTGAAGGCGCTCAAGTTACCTTGACCGTGAAGGAGGCGAGCACAGCATTTACCCCAAGTTTTACTGACTCAGCTCGTGAGTTATTCAATAACTTTCATTGGCAGATGGGCGGCGACCACAGCGTTTACTACAACATGCACATGAGTGAGTTTCTACCAACGGCACTGGCGGCTCCAAACGAAGAGTACAAGCCTTTAGTTAAAAATATCGACCCACGACTCGCTGCACTCAAAGTTGATACTGAAAGCAAAGGTCAGTTGACAATGGATCAGTACTTGGCGGATGAACAGTTCCGTACTCAAGGCTTTATGCTAATTCACAAAGGGGAGATCGTTTACGAAGCTTACCCGGGTATGAAGCCGACAGATACGCATGTTTGGGCATCTACAGCGAAAACCACGGTTGGTACTGTGATTGCGATGTTAGTGGAAGAGGGCAAAGTCGACCCTGAAAAAGAGATTGCTGAATATGTTTCTGAATTGAAAGGAACGAACTGGGATGGCATCACAGTACACCAAGTTCTGAACATGTCGACCGCGCTAGACAATGAAGAGACATTAGAGTCTATCTTGCACCCAGATTCTGATGTGGTGCGTTTCTTTGCGGCATCGTTTAACTCACCAAGAGCAAAAACGGGTGAGATGGAAACTTGGATGGAAGTGGCTCAAGGTGCACAGAAACTGGAAGGTGAACAAGCAGGTGACCATTTCCGTTACGCATCTATCAACACCATGGTGCTGACTAAGTTAGTTGAAAACGTTGAAAACAAAACTTGGACTCAAGTATTCGAAGATCGTGTTTGGTCAAAAGTGCACGCACGTCAACCAATGCAATTCAACTTGACGCCAGATGGTATGGCGATCGCGGTTGGCTTGGTTTCATCAACGGTAGAAGACATGGCGCGCTGGGGAACACTATTTACACCTAGTTGGAAAGCGGTGGCTGATGAGCCAGTGGTGTCACAAGCTGTGATTGATCGTATCCGCAACGGCGGTGATCCAAAAGCATTCGTAGGTACTAGCAAAGAGAGCAGTTCACTGCACGCGTACAACGAAAAAGCGGACTACAACGCATACCAGTTTGATTTCATCTTCAACGATGGTGCGATGTCGAAAAGCGGCAACCTAGGCCAATTTATTTACATCGACCCTGCGCGTGACTTTGTGGGTGTGATGTTCTCAACCAACCCATACCACTCAGGTTTTGGTGAGAACAAAGGCCCAGCACTAATGCGCTCTGCGGCTAAGTTGTTGAATGACAAGTAATGTCCGTGGCTGAGCAAGGTAGAAACTAGAAACAACAGCCAATAAAGAAAAAGCCAGTCGCAATGACTGGCTTTGTTGACTCTACTTTTCGGTGTTTCTATTTGAGTGGTTAAACGTTACTTGTTGGCAACGTTACCTAGCTTCAACCACGTATCGATAACCGTATCCGGGTTTAGTGAAACAGAGCTGATGCCTTGCTCCATTAACCACTCTGCTAGGTCGTCATGGTCAGATGGGCCTTGGCCACAAATACCCACGTATTTACCCGCTTTGGTTGCCGCATCGATCGCCATTTTCAGCATTGCTTTCACGGCTGGGTTACGCTCATCGAATAGGTGTGCCACATCACCTGAATCTCGGTCTAGGCCAAGTGTCAGTTGCGTCATGTCGTTTGAACCGATAGAGAAGCCATCGAAGTACTTCAAGAACTCATCAGCCAAGATTGCATTCGATGGTAGCTCACACATCATGATGACTTTTAGGCCTTGGTCGCCACGGCGTAGGTCAAACTTAGCCAGAATGTCGATAACCGATGCCGCTTCGCTTGGCGTGCGAACGAATGGAATCATGATTTCAACGTTCTTAAGACCCATCTCATTACGAACACGCTTGATCGCTTGAGTTTCTAGCTCGAAACAGTCTTCGAATACTGGTGAGATGTAACGAGATGCACCACGGAAGCCCAGCATTGGGTTCTCTTCATGTGGTTCAAACGTTTTGCCGCCTACAAGGTTGCTGTACTCATTCGACTTAAAGTCAGACATACGTACGATCACACGCTTAGGCCAGAATGCAGAAGCGATAGTCGCGATGCCTTCCGTTAGCTTGCTTACGTAGAAATCGATAGGATCTTTGTAGCCGCGAATACGTTCGTTGATTTCCGCTTTTAGCTCATCCGTTTGTGCATCGAAGTTAAGCAGTGCTTTAGGGTGAATACCGATCATCTTGTTGATGATGAATTCTAGACGAGCAAGGCCAACACCTTCGTTCGGGATTTGTGCGAAATCGAAGGCACGATCTGGGTTACCCACGTTCATCATTACCTTGGTTGGCAGCATTGGTAGCTCATCAACCTCAGAACGTTTGATTTCAAAGTCGAGTTCGCCGTTGTAAACGTAGCCTGTTTCGCCTTCTGAACATGACACTGTCACGGTATCGCCATCGTTTAGGCTGCTTGTTGCTGTACCACAACCAACAATCGCTGGGATACCAAGCTCACGAGCGATGATTGCAGCGTGACAAGTACGGCCGCCACGGTTAGTGACAATCGCAGACGCCTTCTTCATCACAGGTTCCCAATCCGGGTCTGTCATGTCTGTTACCAGTACGTCGCCTTCTTGAACCAGTGACATTTGGTCTAGCGAATCAACCAAACGAACAGGGCCAGAACCGATGCGTTGTCCGATAGCACGACCTTCAACCAAGACATCCGCCTTGTTGTTTAGCTCGTAACGCTCGATAACGTTTTGGTCGCTTTGAGAACATACGGTTTCTGGGCGAGCCTGAACGATGTAAAGCTTGCCGTCGATGCCATCTTTCGCCCACTCAATGTCCATCGGGCGTTGGTAGTGCTTCTCGATGATCATCGCTTGTTTTGCTAACTCTTTGATCTCTTCATCGTTCAACGAAAACTCGTTACGCTCTTGAGTGTCGGTGTCGATGATATCAACTTGCTTGCCGATCTCTTGATTGGTCGAGTAGATCATCTTGATCAACTTAGAACCAAACGTCTTCTTAACGATTGGGTAGTGACCCGCTTCTAGCATTGGCTTGTGAACGTAGAACTCATCTGGGTTCACAGCACCTTGTACAACCATTTCACCCAAGCCCCAAGAAGAGGTGATGAATACCACTTGGTCGAAGCCAGACTCAGTATCAAGCGTGAACATCACACCTGAAGAGGCTTTGTCTGAACGAACCATGCGTTGGATACCTGCAGACAGTGAAATGCCACGGTGGTCAAAGCCTTGGTGTACACGGTAAGAGATAGCGCGATCGTTAAACAGTGACGCGTAAACGTGCTTAGTTGCTTCGAGTACCGCATCGATACCTTTCACGTTAAGGAAGGTCTCTTGCTGGCCTGCGAAAGAAGCATCTGGAAGATCTTCTGCCGTCGCCGATGAACGAACCGCTACAGACAATTCTTCGTTGTCTTCAATTAGCTCGCGGTAGTTCTCACGGATGTCTTGTTCTAGTGATTCTGGGAAGGGTGCATCTAGAACCCATTGTCGAATCGTTGCACCTGTCTTACGCAGTGCGTCAACGTCTTCAACATCAAGTTCATCAAGTAATTGGTGAATGCGCTCATCAAGACCTTTGTAATCAAGAAAGTCGTTAAACGCATAAGAGGTGGTAGCAAAACCATTAGGTACAGAAACACCAGCATTGGACAGGTTAGAAACCATCTCGCCCAGTGAGGCGTTCTTACCGCCGACTTTGTCGACATCTTCCATGGATAGGCCATTGAACCATAGGGTATTATTTTGCATTTATTTCTCCAGAAACATAGCAAGCATTGTAGGGATTTAAAGGCAAACGATTACGTATCAGTTTAAAAAAATGTAAATTATTTTTTAAAGCTGTGGGGGACGTAATAGTCAGCAGGGTTTTGTTATATATATTATGGTTACCATCCTACTCAAAATAATTTTAAACATTAAATAAAAAATGCAAATTGATATTCAAAGTCGTGATGTATTCTATGTTTCTGATGGAACGGCCATAACATGTGAGACTTTAGGGCATGTTGTTCTAGGTCAATTCCCTTTCAAAGCCAATGAAAAAACCTTCCCGTTTGTGGAAAGTGAGGACAAACTTTCTGATTTATTAAAAGAGATTGAAATTTCGTATCGTGATACCGGGTTAGAACCGCTGGTGTTCTTTTCGATTGTGATACCTGATATCAAGGATAAATTGCTAGAAGCGCCCGCGCACTGTTATGACGTGTTAGAGAGCATCGTACAGAAAGTACAAGATGATATTCAGATGGCGCCTGTTCCTAAGTTGCAGCGCTCACGCAGTGTAAATAAGGACTCGGTGAAGTATTTCGACCGTATTGCTGCGATTGAGTACACGCTCGCGCATGATGATGGCATCACGCTAAAGGGGCTGGAAGAAGCCGACATCATCTTGTTGGGTGTTTCTCGAAGTGGCAAAACACCAACAAGTTTGTATATGGCGATGCAGTTTGGCTTACGCGTAGCAAACTACCCATTTATCCACGATGACTTAGCACGCTTAAAGCTGTTACCCGAATTTGAGATCTACCGACATAAGCTGTTTGGTTTAACCATTGATGCGGAAAGGTTGACTGAAATTCGAGAGAACCGCTTAGCAGGCAGCGAGTACGCCAGTGACTCACAATGTTTGTATGAATTGCAAACGGTAGAGGCGATGTTCCGCAGAGAGGCTGTGCCGTACATCAATACCTCTTCGCTATCGGTTGAAGAAATTTCGACACGAATCTTGGAGCGAACGGGCTTAAGACGTCGCTTGCTATAGTGGGTGGTTGATCAAACCTATGTTTTGATTTCGTTGCTCCTGATATAAGGAGCAACGAGGTTAACTTTCCCGTATTCATACACTTCTGCACCCTATATTCCTCTCTCCTCGTTAGAGTTTTTACCTACAAAGCTTATGAAAAATGTCGCTTAATTCTTTGCCTGTTTGTCGGATGTATACCTATTGTTTAAGGAACGGTTAACTAAATAACCGATAATTATTAAAAATACATGTGTCAGTTCATCAACAGGTTAGGGAAAACAGTTTATGAAGATATCAGAGCTTACTATTCGCAGTAGGTTACTTTTTGGCAATTTCATTACGATCAGTATCTTAGTCGTACTATGTGTTGTGGTGTGGAACTCAATTAAAACTTTGAATAGTACCGATGCTATGGTTACGCATACCTACCAGGTGATTGATCAATCGAACCGCCTAGTTAATTCGATGGTCGACCAAGAGACGGGTTTACGAGGCTATGCGATCGGTGGACAGGAAGAGTATCTAGAACCTTACCATGCAGGTAAACAAGCCTTTGAGCAAAGCTTATCCATAGTAAAGAACCTAACCAGTGATAACCCTGCTCAACAGCAACGATTTGATGAAGTCAATCGAGCTGCTAAGGAATGGCAGGTGTATGCTCAAGAGGTTATTGTTTTACGTAAGAGCATTCATGACGGGGAAGCATACGTGAATGAACTCAAAGCACTGATCGCGAGTGGTATTGGTAAAGAGAAGATGGATAACCTACGAGCTGAAATTGCTACAGGGCGCTATCTTAATGGCGAGTCTCTTATCAACAACATGGTGAATATGGAAACGGGCTTGCGCGGTTTTATGCTAAATCGCGAAGAAGCTTTTTTAGAGCCTTATCACGAAGGGAAATCGAAGGTAGATAAGCAGTTAGCTTCGATGGGAGACAGTCAATTATCGCGCGACATTCAATCTTGGATTGATGATTACGCATCAACCGCGATTGCATTAGTACGTGAATCCAACCGCTTTAGCTCCATTGACGACCTTTACACAAAGCTTGCTCAAAAGCAGGGTAAACAATACATGGATGGCTTGCGTAATAAAGTTGCTGAAATTATTAACGTCGAGCAAGTGCTTATGGTCGAAAGAAAAGAGGCAGCAAACTCAGCCTCTGATTTGGCACTGATGGCACTTGCAGTTGGTGGCGTCTCTTCGGTCGTTTTCTGTTTTGGTTTTGGTGCGTTCATTTCTCGAAGTATCACTTCACAGATCAATTACGTTATTGGCATCGCTAAGCAATTAGCTAAAGGTGATTTGACGGTCAATATTGAAAAAGGTGCTAAGAACGAAATTGGAGAGTTAACCAACTCGTTGAAAGCAACGGCAGAAAGCTTGAAAACCATCATTGGTAACATGATGGTGGCAAGTGAACGATTGAGCAGTTCATCGACTCAATTAACGAATATTACGGTGAGTACGAACAACGGTGCGAATGAACAGATGTTGATGACAGATCAAGTCGCTGTTGCGATGAACCAGATGTCTATCTCTGTTCAAGAAGTTGCGAGAAATGCAGTCGATACCGCTCAATCTGCAAGTGAAGCGAGTGATGAAGCGATGCAAGGTTTGACAGTAGTACAAGAGACAACCACGAGTATTAACTCCCTAGAATCTGAGATCGAGAGTACAATGGCTCGCCTCGAAGATCTTTCCCGTGAAGCTACCAATATAGGCGGTATTCTTGATGTGATATTAGACATTGCGGCTCAAACTAACTTGCTAGCATTGAATGCGGCTATTGAAGCTGCAAGAGCGGGAGAACAAGGAAAAGGTTTTGCTGTGGTGGCTGATGAAGTGCGGAGCCTTGCTCAACGAACACAAGATTCGACCTCGGAGATTCAAGGTTTAATTGAACGTTTGCAGCTCGGGACGAAAGATGTGGTGAGTAGCATGCAGAAAAGCAGTGATATTGCCAAGAGGAGCGTAGAAAATGCCGAGAAATCAGGGCAAGCTTTTGATGTTATTACTCGTTCAATCAACAATATCTCTGATATGAGTACACAAAGTGCGAGCGCCTCTGAAGAGCAAAGTGTGACGGTTGAGCAGATCAATCAAAATGTGGTGAACGTTAATCGTATTACCAAAGAGAGCGTTGCCGGGGCTGAACAAACAGTAGAATCAAGCCAAGAGTTGGTGAGTTTAGCGGAACAACTACAGAAAATTGTTGGTCAGTTTAAAGTGAAAAATGTTAGCTGAGAAAGTACGGAGTCGTTTGGCAATTTAAGCAAAGGCTAGAGCTGTCATGCCGAGCCTCTATTGAAATAGTGGGACTCTATTTTTATTGCTCAAAAAATTAAAGCAGCCTCGATGCACATTAGTATCGAGGCTGCTTTGTTTATACAGTGCGTGGTTCGTTGTGCGTTAAATGGCCATAATCCAGTAAGTAGTTATAGTCCAATATGTAACTATAGTTCAGTAAATCAGCATAGTTCAGCAAGCAAACTTAGCTCAGTCAACGCTTCACGCAATAATTAGTTTAGCGCAGTAAACTGATACCAAGTTCTTGGCTTTTTGTTTCCATCCAGCGGTTCAAATCATTTGGCCACTCAATCGTTGCCTCTGCGTAGAAGCCACGAAGCATCGAGAAATACACCGCTTGATCGACTAGAGGCAGTGATGACTCACCATGCTCTAGATCCAGTAAGAGTTCGGCATCTTTCAGTAATGGGTTAATCAGCTGAACGAACTGAGGTGTCTTTTCTATGAGTTCTTCAAAGTTAAAACCTTCGGTCTCTTTACTGGCACGCCAAGCTTCTTTGGCTCCAGCAGAGCGATATTCAGCCAAGTCGAGTTTCCACCAACGTGGGCGTCCAATCTGTTGAGTAAGAGGGAATGCGCGAGTTTGGAACGCCGTCACTTGCTCTGATGGCACACGCTGCTCATCGCTTGATTTCAAGTCCATGAAGTAAGCGATGATATCTAGGCTCTCTGCCATGATAGAGCCATCGTCTTTTTGTAAGACGGGTACCATCTTTTTACCGATCAGATCGATAAGGGTTTGGGCATCATCATAATCGACAGAAACAAGCTCAATGTTCAAGCCTAGCGATTGAGCAATGTAGGAGACTCTTGCACAGAAAGGGCAGTGGTCGTAAATGTAAAGCTTCATAGCTTCCCTCATTCGGGTCATTCTTAGTATAAGATGATGCTAATGTACCAGAAACTTTCGCAGACAATAAGCCTTTGTTAACAAGAACTATTCACTGCGATTAAGTGCTCGGGGATATCAAGATGACGATGAGAACAAGCACCTAGTGTAGAAACTCGTTGCCTAATTCTATTGTCAGTTGAGTGCGGTTTTATTGTAACGAGTAAGCGAATGAGAAAGCTGGTGGGTAAATGACGGGCATAAAAAAGGCTCTGGCTGCTCACTCTAATGCAGAAGAGTGAAGTCAGCCAAAGCCTCAATTTTGTTACCTTTAGTAGAGTGACTACTAAAAGGGCAGAGTGGTTAAACTATGCTTTTTTAAGATCTTGCGCTGGGTAAGTAAGCGTCATTGCGCCTTCTACCGTTGTAACGTGAACGTAGCCGCCACCAGCACTTAGGCCAGTTACTACCATTTCACCTAGTTCAACACCTTTTGTTGCTACAACGCGATCATCAACTGAAAACACTTTACACACCTTCAATAAATTAAATAAATACGATAGATATCGAACGCGGATTTAAACAGATGGCACCCCAATCAACTAATCCGGTTATTTGTCGTAAAGATTAAATTCAGTTATGTATAAATCAGTATGTCTTAAAAATCAGTTTGTTAACTTACAGTGTGACGTTATTTATCCGCTGGATAAACGACACCAACTTGTTGGCGCATCTCTGTAATTAACTTAGCAACCGTTAAAGCGCGCAGTTGGGCCTGCGCTTGTGTTGCGTTGTCGCCAGCAATGCAGCTAACAAAGGCCTGCGCTTCGTAACTCATGGAGTTTTCGCTTTGTGCTTGAGTAAGGTTTTCTACCGTGCCATCGCGGTAGCGGATCTTAACGTCAGTACACTCAGCGATGTGATCGATGATGATCGCCCCTAATTCACCTTGGATCTCACTTGGCGTATAAGAATCACTGACTTTGGAGTGCGCAAGGGTCACATCAAACTCAGGATACTGGAAGATCGCACAGCCATGCGCATCGACACCTGAATCAAGCAGCTTTGCAGAAGCCTGTGCATTTTCAGGTTTACCAAATAACGCGACTGTCGCGGCAACACAGTAGAAGCCAATATCGACCAATGAGCCGTTAGAAAAAGCTGGGTTGAAGGTGTTTGGGTTCTCGCCATTTAGGTATTTTTGGTAGCGCGATGAATACTGGCAGTAGTTGATGTGTGCCTTATGTACCTTGCCAATCTTTTCTAAACCAAGTTGGATTTGCTTAAAGTTCGGCAGAAACTGAGATTTGTACGCCTCAAACATCACCACACCATTTTGTTTAGCTACCTCAAACATGCGGGTTGCTTCATCAATATTCGATGCGACAGGCTTTTCACAGATGACATGTTTGCCGTGCTCCATCATGAAGATAGATTGCTCGCAATGCAGTGAGTTCGGTGAAGCGATGTACACGGCTTCAACAGTGTTGTCATTGGCCAATGCATCGAGTGAGTCATATGTCGTTTCAACGTCAAATTCTTGGGCGAACTGTGCCGCGCTGTCTAGATTTCGAGAGTAAACCGCAGCAAGTTGCATCGATTGAGATTCGTGAGCAGCTTGAACAAACTTTTGTGTAATCCAATTGGTTCCAATTACAGCAAACTTAATCATATAGGTATCCAGTCGTTAGTCGTCGTTATTATATTGATTCTGCAGAGATAGTAGCACTCAACGGCTGGCAATGTGCCCGAGATTTGCGGAACAATTTCCCTAAACATAGTGCCTAATATTAATAATTAGCCTTCACAGAACGTCTGAGTTGACCAGTGTAACGGTGCACAATTAAGCCATTTTTGCTAAGGTGTTATTGAATTCAAACAAGGTGATGATATGCAAATTCGGACGGCCAAGGTAACTGATATTAACGCGATCTTAGCGCTCTCTGAGCAGATAAACCGTCAACATCATCTTGGTGCACCTATGGTATTTGCGCCTGCGTCACAAGGCTTGGCCGACAGTGAAGAGTATTGGTTAGGCTTGATGCTTGACCCACTTGGCGCTTTCTTGGTTGCAGTAGACGACAAGCAAGTCGTCGGCTTTTTAGCGGGTAAGGTAACGCAGAACAAAGGCGTCAGTTTTATTCAGCCGCACAAGGTGGCAAGGGTGAATACGATTGTGGTGAACGATCAGGTTCAGAACAAAGGTGTTGGTCGAGCGTTAATGAAGTCGTTTAATCAATGGGCGCAAGCGAGAGGGGCGATAGAACTTAGGTTGGAGGTAATGGAGTTTAACCAACAAGCTCAAGGTTTCTATGAGTCGTTAGGAATGGAAACTCAGTCACGAACCATGTCCATGCGTTTTGAGGAGATCTAAAGGTGCGTCTGTTTTTGCCTTTATCACTGTGTTTACTGTTTATGGCTTCGAACGCGAATGCTGAGCAGGTCGTGGTCGAGAAAATAGTCTCTGACGCGACTGCTATCGAAACCATCGTATTCGAGTCTGCACCGGCTCATTCTCAACGTGTCTCAACGTCTTCATCTAACTCAACCTCTTCCACCAGCTCAAACTCCAAGCATGTGATTATTGTCGATGATGTTCTTAACAGTCGCTCTGATGAAAAGGTAGCTCAGCTTTCTCAAGGGTCATCGAAACGTCCACCTCAAAGTTCCTCACGACAGTTTTACAACGTACCAGATAGCGCCTCTGAGGTAGATTCGCTGTCGCAAGTGGTCACTTTAGTTAAAGTCGATAAATCGAAACGTAGGATGTACCTGCTTAAAGGTGAAGAGGTGATTCAGGAGTTTCGTATTGCGCTAGGCAAACAACCGAAAGGGCATAAACGCTTTGAAGGGGACAACCGAACGCCTGAAGGGGAATACCAGCTCGATTATGTGATGGAAGAGTCGGACTTTTATCGCTCAGTACATATTAATTATCCGCAACCTTCGGATATGCAATGGGCAGAGCAAAATGACGTAGACCCCGGAGGAAACATCAAAATCCATGGCATCAAAAATGGTGAGCGTCGTTCGCCGAGCTTTATTCAAAGCTTTGATTGGACGGATGGCTGTATCGCATTAACCAATCAAGATATGGATGAGTTTCTCCAACTTGTAAAAATGGGTACCCCTATCCATATTGAATGGTAGTCATTGGTACCCACTTTTCTTAATCACTTTCCGCAGTCAATTCGCGAAACCAACTTCTGAAATCAACTTCCAAAATTAAACGCTAAAGCCAGTTACAGTAAGACTCGACCAGCACTGAATATTGCAATCACAATCAGCAATGCAATGGTGACTGGCTTAAACTTCGCTCCACCAAATCTCTCGAACAGTTTAGAACCCACATAACCGCCAAACATGCTGCTTGGTAGAAGCGCGAGAGTCAGCCAAACTACATCACGGTCGACTAACCCAGCGATAGATGCCGAAACAAATGCAGTGGAATCCGCCAAGACAAAGAAGGCTATCAGGCCGGCTCTGGCAATGTGCGGAGCGACTGGGCTTGCCAATGCATGAGTGCCAATTGGAGGCCCTGACATCGAAGCCGCGCCGTTCATTACACCTGCAAGGCTGCCTAGAATATAGGGAGCAAATCTAGGTTCACTTTTGTACTGGAAACCTTTGTAGATCATAAGTGCAGACGCAAAAATGAAGGCACTGATGATCAAGATGATCGTGTCTTGGCTAACGGATTTAAGCAGAAGTAAGCCGACTGGTGTGAAGGCAAAACAAGGGATAAATACCTTTAAAACCCAGCGCCAGTTAACGTGTTTTCGAACTTTAGGCAGTAATTGAACATTGCCGAGGAGATCGATCAACATGAAGACAGGAACCAGTTCGATAACAGGCTCGAATAACGCACTTAATGGCAATGCCACTAAGGTGAAACCGAAACCTGAGAAGCCACGAACAATAGCGGCGAAAATGAAGATTGCACCCAAAATTGGGAAGGTTGGACTAAAAATGAGATCCATAAATTAAGTAACCAATGAAGCTGTCTAAATAGAGCGAGCTAATGAAACCAAGTGAGTAGCGGAATGTACTCCTACTCACTTGTGTTTGCTACCTAATTTTAAGGTTTTCCGAGAGTTAATTTTAAAGTCTCTCGGGGGTGTTTTTCAGTATTTGTTTGGTCAATTTATAGAGGTGAATTGATTCGGGAAATCAGTGAATACGGCATCTACTTTTGAGATGAATTTGAAGTGAGACGGATCGTTTACTGTGTAGCACCAAGTTTGAATATTTGCTTCACTGAGTGTATCAAGATCGCTCTGATTCACATGCTCGTAATTCATGTGACAGCTGAACGCTTTCACCTCGTCAATCAACATCAAGTCGGCTTGAGTCAGTTGCTCTGTGATCACACCAACTCGGTATCTCGGCAGGTGACGGGCCATTTCAGAAACCACTTGATGGCTGAAACTTGAAAGCAGCACTCTGTCGGTGTCTAGATTTGAACGAATCAACTCGGTATGCAGCAAATCAACGACATGAGGCGCTTGATGTCGACTGTCGACTTTGATTTCTAAGTTCACGCTGAGATCATGCTGCTCAACAAGCGCGAGCAACTCTTCCAACGTCAATATTCTTTCACCAGCGAACTGATCAGACTTCCAACTGCCAAAATCGAGCTGACGCAGTTCTGCAAGGGTATGTTCGTCGACACGACCCTTACCATCACTGCAGCGCTCAAGGGTGTGGTCGTGACAAACCACAAGTTGATCATCCTGAGTTGGTTGAATATCTACTTCAATCCATTTCAAGCCGAGTTTAGCGGCTTCTTCAATGCTTGCTTTGGTATTTTCTGGGTGAGTACCTGCTACACCCCGATGACCTACGATGATAGACGACATAATTAATCCTTCTTAAAGACGCACCGTAAAAACGCATTAAATATCAGTGTACTCGATTAAGCGAGAGCCGTCGTTATGCTTGTCGCTTCTTCGCGTGACTCTTGTGAAGTAAAGTTATTCGGCTGAATACGCTTCCCCCGACTGTCGAAAATATGCAGGTTGGATTTATCAATGCTTAATCCGAGCGGCAGTACTTGGCATAGTGTCGTTTCAGGCGTGACGGCGATAAAGGGTTGGTCGTTCACAAGGCCATGAACCAATTGATTCGGCCCCAATGGCTCAACCACACTGATACGCAGTTCGAGAGGCAAGGTGTTCATCTTCAATTCGGAACAAACCTCAGAGTGTTCAGGGCGAATGCCAAGCGTGATAGTCGCGTCCTTAACATGCGCGTACTCTGGCAGATACATTTGTTGATCGCCGATTTCAAGATAGCCATCATCGAGCGTGGCAGTTAGGAAGTTCATCGCGGGGCTGCCAATGAAGCTTGCCACAAAGGTGCTGGCAGGCTGGTGGTAAACTTCTCTTGGTGTGCCGACTTGTTCTATCTGACCTTTGTTGAGAACCACGATTCTATCTGCCAGTGTCATGGCTTCGACTTGGTCATGAGTCACGTAAACACTGGTTACGCCTAGCTCGCGTTGCAGCTTTTTGATTTCTAATCTCATGTGAGCGCGCAATGAGGCATCTAGGTTAGACAAGGGCTCGTCAAACAAGAACAGTTGAGGGTCGCGAACGATCGCTCGCCCCATAGCAACACGCTGGCGCTGACCACCCGAAAGCTTGGCTGGCTTGCGGTCTAGGTACTCTTCTATTTTCAGTGTCTTGGCGACTTTCTCAATCTTCTCTTCAATTACGTGTTGGCTGACACCTCGGTTCTTTAAACCATAAGCGAGATTTTTGTATACCGTCATGTGAGGGTAGAGTGCGTAATTTTGAAAGACCATTGCGATATCTCGTTGAGCTGGCTTTTCGTTATCAACACGACGGCCACCCAAGTGAATCTCTCCGCCAGAGATGCTTTCCAACCCTGCTATTGAACGCAGGATAGAAGACTTGCCGCAGCCCGATGGGCCAACCAACACAAGAAATTCACCCTTTTCGATATCAAGCGAGACATCTTTCACTGCACGATGACCGTTCTCATAAGTCTTTACCAAGTTTTTGATGCCTAACATGGTAGGTGCTTTGTGCGTATGGTTTTGAGTGGCTTGGGTGTGCCCTAACGTTTGTTTTAACTTTGGCATCGGGGTGTCCTCTGATTTTTGCGGAGAAGCCGGGTGAGACATCTTGTACTCAGCGAGTGATTGAATGCGGTTATCGTTCATTTGATTTGTGTCGTTATTATTTTTCACTTTCTACTAGCCCTTTTACAAACCAACGCTGAAATACAACCACCACTAAAACGGGTGGCAACATAGCTAAAATCACCATGGCAAAAACATAGTCGTAGCGCGGTAAACTGGTTTCATTGATGTTGTTGAGTACTTGTTTGATGCCCATCACGATGGTGTTGTAGCCTTCGTCCGTGGTCATCATGATTGGCCACAGATATTGGTTCCAACCCACCACAAACATGATGATGAAGATTGCGGCAATCATGGTTTTAGACAGTGGCAATAATATGTCGACAAAGAATCGAAACGGACCTGCGTTATCTAGCTGAGCAGCTTCTAACAATTCATCGGGGATGGTTTTGAAGAACTGCCTAAAAAAGAACGTCGCGGTGGCTGAGGCGATTAAAGGCAGAATTAAACCTGTGTAGCTATTAAGCAGCCCAAGCCCAGCGACAACTTCATAGGAAGGGATAATGCGCACTTCTAATGGCAGTAAAAGCGTCACGAAGATCAACCAGAACCAAGCTGTAGCATAAGGAAGTCTGAAGTAGACCAAAGCATACGCGGCCATCATCGAAATAATGATCTTACCGATCGCAAAACCTAGCCCCATAATCATTGAGTTGGCGATCATTTTGCTGGCGGTGACTTCGCCACTGAAGCCCATGCTTTTGTTCCAAGCTTCGCTATAAATGGCCGTAAAGTTATCGCCTGGAAGCCATTGCAGGCCTTCGCTGACAATGGTGTTTGGGTTATGCGTCGAGCTGGCGAAGATTAGCCAAATAGGGACCAACATGAACAGCATCCCAGCAATTAAAATTAGGTGGTCAGAGACCTTATTACTTTTCATAAATAACTCCTGTCGCGTTAAAACCTAGCTGTAGTGGGCTAGTAATGAACACGCTTTTCTACAACGCGAAACTGGATAAATGTAAGAGTGAGTACCAGTAGCAACAAC
Organism: Vibrio sp. 10N.261.46.A3; assembly: GCF_041472995.1. NCBI lineage: Bacteria > Pseudomonadati > Pseudomonadota > Gammaproteobacteria > Vibrionales > Vibrionaceae > Vibrio > Vibrio sp. 10N.261.46.A3. The sequence continues at coordinate 60,117 of NZ_JBFRRH010000039.1, forward strand.
ACAACTGACTGCGCAGAGCTGCCGCCTAAATCTGCGCCAACAAACCCGTCTCGATACACCTTGTACACCAACGACGTTGTGCCGCCACCCGGGCCGCCATTGGTCATGGTGTCGATCACGCCAAAGGTTTCAAAGAACGAGTAGGTGAGGTTGATGACCAGAAGAAAGAAGCCTGTAGGTGCGAGTAACGGGAAAGTAATGGTCCAGAAACGTTTTGAGTCGCTGACGCAATCGAGCATCGCCGCTTCTTTTACTGCGTAAGAGATCGATTGAAGCCCAGCCAGAAAGTAGATGAAATTCACCGAAACCTGTTTCCACACTGAGACCAGAATCAGAGCAAACGTGGCATCCACAGGGTCGGTCTGGAAGCTAAAGTCCCAGCCTATAACCGCAAATATCTCGGTAAACACGCCAATGTGTGGGTTAAACAAGAAAGCACCGATTACGCCTGCAATCGCAGGAGCAACCGCGTAAACCCAAGTAAGAGTGACCTTGTAAGCGCCTTGTCCGTGAATGATGTTGTCGGCTTTAACCGCGAGCAGCAGCGCTAAGGCAAGCGATAAGAAAGAGACCACGATTGCGAACATTAATGTGAAGCCAATCGAGTTCAGATACTCGCTCGATTCGAATAGCATCTGATAGTTCTCGAACCACACGAATATCGATGAGGTGCCCCAAGGGTCTTCTAGCATGAAGGACAGGTAAACCGCCTTTGCTGCTGGGTAGATAAAGAAAACCGCAATGATGAGTATCTGAGGCGCCAAAAATAGGTAAGGCAGCGGAGAGTGAAAGAATTGCTGACGTCGTTCCACAGGGTAATCCCCAAAAATTAGTGACTGTTATCACTGTTAGTTACGGTGAGCACTAGCGCTATAGCAAAGGAATGCATCCAGTTGAGTTGTAGTTTTTGGAGCAAGAAATGGCGCTAGTGAAGAATCTCCTCACTCCTTGCCATTGCGTTTTTAATGACGCAGTGACAAGTGGTGAGGAGCAATGAACAGCTTTCGGTTGTTAAGCCTTTAGCTCAGTAATCTGCTTTGGTTAAAAAGCAGAATTAGTTCATCGTACGAGCGAAGCGTTTCAGCAGCTTGCTGCTCTCATCTTCGACTTTATCTAGGCTGTTCTCGACGCTAGAGCGGTCGGCGAAGATATTGTCAAACTCACGATGCATCACTTCACGAATTTGAGGGTAGTATCCTAAGCGGTAGCCCTTAGTCCATTCACCCGATTTTAGGCTTAGTTGCTTAACGCCCACTTCTGCGTCTGGCTGTTCGTTGTAGTAGCCAGACTCTTTCGCTAGCTCATAGGCAGCCGTTGTTACAGGTACATAGCCAGTGGTTTTGTGCCAGTAAACTTGAGTTTCAGGCTTAGTCAGGTAGTCAAAGAACGCTGCGACACCTTTGTCTTGTTGTTGGTCATGGCCATTGAGTGCAAACAGAGCAGCACCGCCAATGAAGGTTAAGCCTGCGTCTGGGTTAACCGATTTCCAATATGGAAGGTATGTGGTGCCGAGTTCGAAAGGTACGCGGTTACGTAAGCCACCGAATGAGCCTGAAGAACCCATCCACATCGCCACTTCTTGGCGCTCGAAAGGTGTTTGGTTTGCATCCCAGTCGCTGCCGTAATACTTGTAGTAACCGAGATCTGACCACTCTTTCATCTTGCTAACGTGCATCATCATGTCTTTGGTGTTGAACATGATCTTAGTGGACAAGCCATCGTAGCCGTTGTTTTGATCTGCGACCGGCAGGTTGTGGCGAGACTTAAAGTTCTCGAACATGATCCACGGCGTCAGAGATTGAGAAAACGCGATGTGTCCTTCAGCCTTCAGTTTCTTAGCAACCACTTCTAGTTCTTCATAAGTTTTAGGCGCGTCTGCGCCCACTTCCGCGAGAAGATCTTTGTTGTAGTAAAGAACCGGTGTTGAGCTGTTGAAAGGCATACCAACCATCTTGCCTTGGTTGTCGGCATAGAAGTTACGAACGCCAGCTAGGTAGTCGTTTGAATTAAAGTTGTAGCCCGACTCAACCAGAATATCCTGTACCGGTTTCGCGACGCCTTTCGCGTTCATGATGGTTGCTGCGCCTGCATCGAAGACTTGCAGAATATTGGGTGCTTCACCTGCTCGGTATGCCGCGATACCCGCTGTTAAGGTCTCTGTGTATGAACCTTTGTAGATTGGCGTGATCTGGTAATCATCTTGTGACGCATTAAAGTCGGTCGCAATTTTGTTTACTGTTTCTCCAAGCTGGCCGCCCATTGCGTGCCACCAAGTGACTTGAGTCGTTGCGAACGCTGGCATTGCCGCTGTCGCAGAAAGAACGCCTGCCAAAATTAGCTTATTCATCTTCGTTTCCTTTTGGATGAAATCGATGTCGAGGTATTGGATTAGAATGTTAACGAGACGGTAGGGGTGTCGTTTGAAGCTATCTTGAACAGGGCGTATTTCACTTAAGTGGCTAAACCGTTTCACTGATATGAAAGATTCATTTCGATTTGGTTTAAGAGAAAACTTATTGATGATTTTGATATTTATTACGTGCGGTTTTTAAGAGGTTTGTTGACCAATATTTGATCGGCATTTGTTCAACAAAAAAGCCTCTCGAAGGAGAGGCTTTGAATAAGCTAGAGCTTGTTATAATCGGCTTTGTTCTAGTGTGCGATATCGAGTTGGTTGTCTTTCACGCCGTTAATACGGAACCAGCCTGCAATACTGAATCGCTCTGTGTTTGTCGGCAGTACCTCGTGTGGGAACTGTTCAGATAAGAACACAAATAAGCGGCCTGACTTTGGTGGAATGGTCGCGATGTGGTTGTCTTTTAGGTCGTAAACCACAAGCTCACCAGCGTCTTCTTCTGTCCACTCATCATTCATATAGAACACAGTGGTCAGGCGGCGGTTTTCATTGCCCTTGAAACAGTCTAAGTGCTTCTGGTAGAAGTCGCCTTTTTCGTATTTAGCAAAGTGCGCTTCGTACTCGAACAGACCCAAAAAGAACGCTTGGTTTGCCGCTAAACGAATTTGTTCCATCTTGTCTAGGAACAGAGATGCTGGCTGACCCATATCGCGGCGCACCCATTGAATCTTGTCACTACGGATGGTCGACTCTCGCGTTACTTCATCGTTACGGCCAATCCTAGCCTTTTTCCAGTTCTCTGGAATGCAATCCCTCAATGCCACCACTTCTTCTTGAGTTAAGAAGTCATCCCAAACGAAATAACCTTGGGTAGAAAGAGCATCGATTAATTGGTTCATGTATAGCACTCAGACAATAAATTAGAGGCGCATATATAGTCCTAATAACTCAGGTCAACAAATCACATGTTTTGTCGTTACGATAAATGTCTTTCGTTTGCTCGCAGAAATAGGGAAGGGGTACTTCAGAAAGGAAAGTGAGCCAGTTTAAAGGCTCACTTCGCTTGATTATCGACCGGTCGTTCCTGTCGCCAGTGCTTTGATTTTTACGACTTCGAATGGTCTGATGCCAGTATCTTTGCCGTTATTTAAAGCTGCGGTTCGGTTCAGCTGATTGACAGTGACATAAACATAACCATCAGGACCAAATGACATGCCATCAGGCCAAGTTTGGTTCTCTGACAGTGTCGCAATAATTCGGTACCCTTTTGGTGTGGACACACCAATTGCATTATTCTCAATGTCGGTAACATAGACGTTCTGAGCACTGTCTACAGTAATACCATCTGAATAAGGTTTGTCTGCGTATCTTTGAATATTGTCTGCGACGGTCTTTCCATCGTTATCGAATTCACTCGCTTTCACTCGATAAATAGTGCGTCCATTGACAGCTCCGAAATAGACCCATTCGTAAGATGGATCGATCGTGATTGGGTTTAACGCAAAACCAGTTTTAGTGTCGGCTTTCATAGACGGGTGGTTTTCTGCAACTCGAACTGTTTCTCCTGTCTTTAGATCAACCGTTACAAAGGCTGGAATGGCTTCACTTTTTAGATCGTTCTGGGTCATATCAGCAATGATAATACGTTGTCTTTTTTGGTCTAAAGCAAAGTCTTGTAGGAAGCTTGTCGGTTTTAGAACAGAAGCGGGTATTTTTATCGTTTTTACCAATGCTTCATTGCGAGTATCCCAGCCCGTTATGGTATGAGTCGCCAGATCGAGGATCCACGCGACTCCGTTATCATCCGTACGAATTGCAATGACGGCTTTAAATTGAGAGTTTTTGCCTTGTGCATATTTCATTGTCGGGTACGGAGTTTGATTTCCAGCCACGCTTAACTCGATGACTTTAGTCGTTGGATGATCAAGCGGATGAACACTTAACAATAAACGCCCATCTGGTGTAACCGAAGGGTTACCTGGGCGTTCAGTCATGGTCGCAACCACGGTAGCTTGTTTTGGAGTGAGCTCAGCCTCTGCATGTGCATAAGTAGACAAAATTGCGCTCGCTAGTACGGCATGGATTATTGTTTTTTTCATTTTCTTCCCCTTGATAATTTACGCAAATGTTACCAGCGGGTTAACAACCATCAACAGCATTGTATTTGTTACACTTTCAAAATTAATTTGATAATTAGCTTTTGCTTGTTCGTATTAGTGCGTATTGTTGACGAGTCGAATTGAATTTAGTTATTAAAAATCATCATGATGATGGTTTTAATGTTGTGGTTACTTTTTGTTATCAGTGTCAGTAATTTTGAATCCCCCAAACCACATTTCGTTGATCTTTGCTATATTCTGGTTAGACCACTTGTTGCTGAACTGTTAAATTGTTCTGAACGGCAGGAATAACGAAATAGGAATACGGTTTTGCAACTCCATACCATCAAAGGCTATATCCAAGACATGTATCTCGTAGAATATCCCGATAGGTTGCTGCTACTTGATGGTGCGTGCCGTGCGGATATTCCTCACCTTAGGGCTTTCATTGAAGATGATCTTGGCCGTGAATTTAGCGATCTACACACTGTAGTTGTGACACACATGCACCCAGATCATGCAGGCGCTGCGCATACGCTCAGAAAGCTGACTAATTGTAACTTGGTGGCAGCAAACAGAGACAAGGATTGGTATCACGGCATTGATGGCATTTTGATGCATCTGACCGACTTAGCGCTTGCTAGGTGGATGGCGAACCGCTTAGGCAAGCCTAAAGCAAACCTATGGTATTCAAGAAAGTTAAAGCCGGACTACAAGCTTTCAGATGGGGATAGCATTCCGGGATTTGATGATTGGTTGGTTCTCGAAACGCCGGGGCACACTGACAGAGATCTTTCCGTTTATTGCCCATCACACAGCATGGCTTATGTGGCCGATTTGATGGTCGAGGTTAAGAAGAAGCTGATTCCGCCGTTTCCTATCTTTCACCCTAATAAGTATCGAGCGTCTGTATCGCGTATTTATGACATGCAGCTCGATACCTTGCTGGTGGCACATGGTGGGCAAGTCGATTTCAGTCAGAAGGCTTTTGAACATTTGCTGATGAGTGCCCCAAGAAGGCCTGTTACACATTGGCGAGTGACGAAAATCAAAACCAAGAAATTACTGTTATCGATTGGGCGATTTGGTTTTCAATCTCATGGTAAATCGAAGAAATAGATCAGAAGTCTGAATGCAAAGTCGTGTATTCAGAGCTGAAAGTAGCAATAGAAAAATAGATAGCAATAAGGCCAGTCATGAGACTGGCCTTATTTAGTTATAACCTGTGGAGCGGTTACGAGATTAGTGAGTCAGCAGGAATTCACCCGCTGGATCAACAATCACTTTGTCACTCATGCCTTGACGACCAAGCAGCATCATATAAGTCATATCTTGACGGTTGCTTAGCGTGATATCGATAGGCCATTCCTGACCGCCGATTTTTAGCATGGTTTCAATCACACAACGGTGTTCAACTTCGCCGTTCGATGATTTGATTCTTTTACTTGTTTTCAGCTTCGCTTTGCAGCGCACTGTCTCTTCTAGGTGGTAAACGTCTGGGTGAAGATCGAATTCAACGAAGTTCTCACCGTCTGTTTTTACACATAGTAGATTGTCTACGTGTAGAGAAGAGGTTTTAGCCCCTGTATCAACACGTGTATGTAGTCCAGTTATCCCTAACTCTGGTAAGCAAAGTGCTTCTGTATTCCCTATGATCATTTTATTGTTCATGTCATTTCCAATCATGAGTTAACGGCGTTAAATCAGCCTTTGCCACGAGTACGGTTAGCGTTTGGTTTTGCATTTTTTTCGATGAATTCGAAAATCATGTCTGCTACATCTTTACCCGTCGCTTTCTCAATACCTTCTAGGCCAGGAGAAGAGTTAACTTCCATTACAACAGGGCCATTCTTAGATTGTAGAATATCAACACCACATAGGTTTAAACCCATGATTTTCGCAGCATTGATTGCTGTAGCGCGCTCTTCTTTGGTTAGTTTAACCAGTTGAGCTGTACCGCCACGGTGCAGGTTAGAGCGGAATTCACCCTCACCAGCTTGACGCTTCATCGCTGCAATTACTTTGTTGCCAACAACAAAACAGCGGATGTCTGCGCCATTTGCTTCTTCAATGAACTCTTGAACCAAGATGTTCGCTTTTAGGCCCATGAATGCTTCGATAACGCTTTCTGCTGCTTTGTTTGTTTCAGCTAGAACCACACCGATACCTTGAGTACCTTCAAGAAGCTTGATAACTAGTGGCGCGCCACCTACGTTTTTGATCAAGTCTTGAATCTTATCTGGGCGGCTAGCGAAACCTGTTTTTGGTAAGCCAATACCTTTGCGAGACAACAGTTGTAGAGAGCGCAGTTTGTCGCGAGAACGACTGATTGCAACTGACTCATTGATACAAAAAGTGCCCATCATTTCGAATTGGCGAACAACCGCAGTTCCGTAAAAGGTAATGGAAGCGCCAATACGTGGAATAACAGCATCGTATTGAGGTAGCTCTTCACCCATGTAGCGAATCTTCGGATTGTTACTCGCGATATCTATATCACAGTGCAGCGTGTCGATAACATCGACCTGGTGACCACGTGCTTCTCCAGCCGCTTTTAAGCGAGAAGTAGAGTATAGATTTTCGTTGCGAGAAAGAATTGCGATACGCATGGCGTTTCCTTAGTTAATACCTGATTGGTAACTGCAAATAAATTAGTTGTTAGCTGAGCTTTCAGTTTTTCTGAGGCTCCTTGCTTGCTTCGGGGCGAACCTTAAGGCTTTTCGTTTAACTAAGAAAACGAATTAAATTTGTCGAGTCGACAACAGAAATTTATCGAATGCGTGAGCGATTGGTACAACTGGGTTGAGAGGGGATTTGGAATGGAAAAGCGAGTTGAGACCTAACTCATATTGGGGGTAGGAGCATATTAGGTTGTACTCAACTCGCGTTAACTCGGTGCTTAAAAGTGTACTAATAACGCCAGTTACATAGCTCTATAAGTGTTCGTAGTGCTTCTCTTTCGAGCTTGCTACAGGTGCTTTTTAGCTTATTAAGATAGTATTTTCTCATGATGATTACTTCTCTTGTATTAGGCTTTGGTGGGAACTCAAAGTTCCTTGCTGACCCATTAATTATGGTTATTTAACAGGAAGTAATAAACAGACGGTTTTTTGGTAATCCGTTCCTGTTTTTGTCTTTTATCGTCACTTAAAGACAAATGTGTTTTATAATCGGCTTTATGAGGAAGGGTTGTTTCTAAAAGGTTCATTATTTGTCTGATCTAAACATGATGCGTTACTACACTCGGCTGGATTCTTTCGAGCCTAACATCTCACATTCGGTGACTTTGACTGAGGTGGCAGACAAGCTGTTTACCAGTTTGCGCCATGCACGAACCTTACTCGGCAAGATGCATCAGGCTGAATGGGTGGTGTGGGAGCCAAAAGTCGGCAGGAATCAACGTTCTAACCTGACATTGCGCTTTAGCAATCAACAACTGACTCAACATGTTGCCAGCAAGCTGATAGAGCAGGGTAAGTACGAAAAAGCGCTCTCTATTTTGGATAATGACCGCGCAGTGTTTGGCTCTCTTCTCCAAGAAACATCCGGTGCGACGATGCGAGAAGGGCTACTGCACGTCCAATTAACCTACAAACGTAAGTTCGAAGATCTGTTCCCGCATCATATTCATCGTAGTAGTGAACGATTTTTGATCAGGCAAGTGTTCAGTTGTTTAGTGACTTGTAATAGTAAAGGGGAGTTGAAGCCTGAGCTGGCGCATCATTGGCAATATGATGTTGAAAAGCTCGTTTGGACTTTCTATCTGCGCCCGGGACTTACTTTCCATGACGGACAGCCTGTGGATGCTAAGCAATTAGTTTCGATGTTTTCTGCATTGCAAACCTTACCTTTCTATCAAACAGAGCTCGCCCATGTCGCTTCGGTTTACAGTGAACAGCCATTGAGGATCAGCTTCCAACTCACCAAAGCAGATACCGGCTTTGCTGGTTTACTTGCTGGCGTTAAATATTCGATTCAACCCGCAGCGCAAGTCACCCGAGAACCGTCGCCATTGAGTTCTGTATCCCACACTGTTATTGGAACCGGTCCATTTAAAGTGGTTGAGACCAACAATGAACGAATCAAGCTCGCCGCATTTGAACATTATTATGGTTGTCGCTCGTTAACCGATGAGGTGACCATCTGGCAGTTTGAGGAATCAATGACGGGCACTGCTCGTTTCGATGATAGCCAAATGCACGTATCGCCTTATGAAGATTCATCTTGCTTCCATCAATTAGGGAAAAGCGATGCGGACCTTGTTTCAGCAGACACAGACGGCCTTCGTAGCCGAGTCGAGGATGGGTGTCTGTTTATCCTATTTAATCAGAACTCAGCGGATAGCCCACTAAATAATGAGCAGCGCAAATACCTTTCAGAACTGACCAACCCACAAGCGATTTTGTCTCAGTTGGAACATAACAAGGGTTTGTTCAGTGTCTCTTTAGCTCAAAATATACTGCCAAGTTGGCAGAAATTGTATCGAACGCCTTCGAAAGAGACACAACTGCCGAAAAAGATGAGTATTGCGGTTTACGATTATTATGCGTTGTATCGATGTGCGATTTGCGTATCCGATATACTCAAACGATATGGTGTGGAAGTTGAGGTGAACACCTACAGTTTTCGAGAGTTGGCGCAGCTCTCTCAGAGTGGCGAGTTAAAGGAGGACTTGGTGCTGTGTAACTTGAACCTCGATGACAATGCCCCGTCTTCGCTGTTCTCGTGGATGATGAACGATCCTGTTTTGCACTCTGCTTTGGGAGAGATGAACAGCGATTGGCTCAAGCAGCGCTTGGATAGTCATAAAGCATCCGTTGAACTGCCTAATTACTTGGCAGAGTTAGAACCCATCGCGTCTACTCTGATCTCAGATTATTGGTTAGTGCCTATGTTCCATCATTTACAGACCGTTCGTTTCCAAGGGATTCTGAAAAACGTAGCCATCACCAACTGGGGATGGCCTGATTTCAAGAATGTATGGTCTGCTGATTAACTTTAGTTGGAGTGGTCAGTGTATTTCGCGTTCCATTGAAGTTAGCATTTGAATTGAGAAACCAGACTTGTTAAATGCATTGCTTTGGCGCGCAAGTGTTGGCACTCCTGAGCCGTTTTCTCAATCATGCTATCGCTCTCTCTGGCTATTTCAGAAATGCCTGAGATGTGTGGCGATATCTCGTTGATGACATTAGATTGCTGGCCCGTCGCCGAGGCGATCTGGATGTTCATCGCATTCATCTCATTGACACTCTGAGAAATGCTCGAGAGCTGCAGTTCGGAATTAGAAGCTTCAACTTGACAGTTGCTCCCTAGAGTAGTGCTAGTTTCAATCGCAGCAACCGCTTGTTGTGTTCGGTGCTGTAGTTTCTCGATAATAGCGCGTATCTCTTCTGTTGATGCTTGGCTACGTGAAGCGAGGGTTCTTACTTCGTCAGCAACCACCGCAAAACCTCGACCTTGTTCTCCTGCTCGAGCAGCTTCAATCGCGGCATTCAACGCCAGTAAATTCGTTTGTTCAGAAACACCGCTGATCACGTCCAACACGGTGTCGATAGAGCTCGCATCTTGAGCGAGTTGATTAACGATTGCGGTCGTGTCATCGAGTTGCTGGTTCATGTGTTCAATGCTTTCTGACGTGATGGTCACCGATTTTTGTCCGATGTTAATCGCACTTGCTGCGTGTTTTGCACTGTCAGCCGCACCATTCGCGTTTTGGGCGATTTCGTCTGAGCTCGCTCCCATCTCGTGAATCGCGGTTGCGACTTGTTCTATCTGGCTGGTTTGTTGTTTGATGTCTTGTTCCATCGATTGAGCCATTCGGTCCACGCTCTGAATGGATTCTGATATTTGCTGACCCGTATTCGACACGTCTTTAAGCAGGTCGCTAAGGTATTGAACAAATTGGTTATATCCTTTCGCAATCTGGCCTATTTCATCATGACGGGAGTCATCCAAGCGAAGCGTTAGATCGCCACCGCCTTTTCCTATCTGCTGCAATAGTTCTGCAACTTCAACGAAAGGCAGCAACAGTTTGTTGGTCGCCCATGCTGCGATTGGTGTGTAGATTGCCGCGATGAGTAAAGCCATAAAGATGATGGTTTGACTGAAGCCGTTTAATTCACTTAATACTTCTTGTTTGGGGATCTGAGTTATCAGAGTCCAACCAATCCCCGGCATCGCTTTGGAGCCTAGAATTTGAGGCTGCCCGTCAACAACACCCTCATGAACAATGGTTTGCTGACTACCGAGTAGCAGGTTACTTTCAATCCCGACAGAGTCCAGTGACTGACCAATTAGGTTTTTGTCTGGGTGAACCTTGATGCTCCCTTGTTTATCGACCAGAAAAACAATACCGCTTTTACCCACGCTGTAGTTGCTGATCAGCTGGGTAATACTTTCCAAGGTCAAGCCGATGCCAGTCACACCGATACGTTCGCCGTTTCGAGTCACCACATAGTTGACAAATAGCGCAGGAATGCCTGTTGCAGCATCAATATCCAAAGAGAGCTCAAAGGCTTGATCTGACTGAATGAAACGGTAGAACCATTGATCGCTTTGTTCATTCGTAGAGATGGTTTTTAGGGCACCGTTATGGGTGTAGTAAGTGCTTGCTTCGTTGGAGACGTAATAGGCACTGATGGCGTTGAATTCGTTTTTGACGGAATCAAGATAGGCGCGAAGATCTTCCTCAGATAGTGAGATTTTTTTCATCAAGGGAGACAGCGTCATCATCTTGGAAGCGAGAATAGGAGTTTCTAGCTTGAGGTTGATTTCATTGCTTACCTCGCCAAGTGACGCGGGTAGCTCTCTTTCAAAGGTTCTGTCAATCAAGATGGCTCGGCTTGATTGAAATGAATATATCCCCATCACGCTAATAATGGTCAGAGCAGCGATGATCGTCGCCAATATTGCTTTAGTTCGTATCGTAAAGTGCAATTTAGATTCCCTTCTAAAAACATTTAACATCCATTTGTAAATGCAATGTTAAATAAAACCTGACTCAATGGTCAATAAACGAATCTTAGAAGTGAGCGCTGTGCGATATTTGTACAGATTTAAGACGGTAGATGGTCAATACGATCTGGGATGAAGGTTCTGGATGCTTTATCGTCGACAAACTAAAAGTTACACTCAGTGGTTTACTTTTTAGTTTTAGTATGTAAACTAGTCGGTGTAGTTTATGTGTTGGGCCTATCTCAACCGATGAAGAGATACCAATGAAAAAATATCTATTACCGATTTTAGGAGTACTTGCCGTGGTCGCTATCGTAAGCACAGGTTCACAATCAAACGACAATCTAGATAAGCTTCCAAAGAAGTTTGCTAACAGTGAGTTGGAATACAAATCGGGTATGTCTGATATTTTTTCAATCTTGAAAGCATACGTGACTGTGGAAAGAAACGAGCCAGTGCCGCGCGCTGCATTGCCTTTGATTCCAATGACAGCTGAGCAATTGATCGAAGAACAAGACGACGTTGCTTACCGCTTAGGTCACTCCAGTGTGATGATGAAACTGGATGGGAAGCTAGTGATGACTGACCCTGTGTTCAGTGATCGTGCATCACCCGTGCAATGGATGGGGCCAAAACGTTTTCATCCGACACCAATCACACTGCAAGACCTACCCGATATCGACGTGGTGGTGATCAGCCACGATCACTACGACCATTTAGACAAAGGCGCTGTTAAGGTGCTCGCCGACAAAGTGGGGACGTTCTTAGTGCCATTAAGAGTGGGCGCACTATTGGAAAAGTGGGGCGTGGATAAAGAGAAGATCATCGAATTGAACTGGTGGGAATCGGCAACGGCCTCAGACATTGAGTTCACGTTGACGCCGACACAGCACTTCTCTGGACGTGGCTTGCTTGATCGTGACCAAACACTGTGGGGCAGTTGGGTTATTAACGCTTCAGACAAGAAAGTCTTCTTTAGCGGTGATTCTGGTTACTTCAGCGGCTTTAAAGAGATTGGTGAGCGCTATGGGCCCTTTGATTTAACCATGGTTGAAACGGGCGCGTATAATTCTCTTTGGGCGGATATTCATATGTTCCCAGAGCAGAGTGTTCAGGCGCACATTGATCTGCAAGGTAAGGTGATGATGCCAATCCACAACAGTACCTTCGACCTTTCTATGCACGATTGGCAAGACCCAATGGAACAAGCTCTGGCGATAAGCGAAGAGCGAGATGTACAAATGGTAAGCCCTGTGATGGGTGAACGTTTGGTGATCTCAGAGCCGGTACCTGTTCAGGCATGGTGGAAACTGGTATCGAATTAGAGCTGTCATCCAAATAGGCATAGCTAAACCACTAAGCTGTACAACCCAACTTATACAAAAACGCCACTGATCATTCGATTCGGTGGCGTTTTTTCGTTTCGTTTTGAAGATCAGCTTTCTAAATTCTGCGCCATTTTCTTCGCAATTTTTCTGAATTGCTCTAATTCATCTTCGGCCATGCCTTTGGTCATTCTCTTCAGCATGTCTCGATCGATATCCGAGACCTTACTCATGATCTCTTGACCCTTATCAGTCAGAACCAATAACTGGCTGCGCTTGTCTTCCGGGTTCGGAGACTTTTTCACAAGTTCCTGATTGATCAAGGCATTAATAAGCCGAGTGACCTGTGCTTTATCACGATCTAGGAAGTGTGCGATATCGATAGCGGTACATGGAGACTTCTTGGTAATGATCTTCATGACACGAATGTTCATAGGTGCGATCTCTGAGTCTAAGCTCTCAATCTGTTCGCTCATTTGACGTTTCAAAGAGTGCACTAAACGAAAGATAGACTCTAGCGATGTGTTATCAGACATAAACGATCCTTAGAAATATAGTTGACATTGTCAACCACTGTATTTATAGTTGATATTATCAACTTAATTGTTCGTAAATTCAAGACAGGAAATAGATATGACGATTCAAGCAACACTTACGCCAACTCTTCCTGAGCAAAAAGGCACACCCGTTTTATACAAAATTTTGGTCATGATGAGCTTAATGCTAACCATTGGGGGCAGCTTAACGGCCGTGATGACCTACATGAATGTCGGATTCGGCGAGGCATTTATTGGCAACTGGCTTTCTTCGTTAGCCCTTGTTGTCGTGATCATGATGCCAATGGGCGCGGTGATGATGGCTTTAGTCACTAAAGCCGTTGCTAGAGTGTTCACAACTTATGGCGAGAAAGTTCGCAACCTGATCGTAGGACTGATCATGGCATTCATTATGGAGTCCATGATGGCATTTGTAACAGCGGCAAATAATATTGGATTTTCGGATACATCGGCGTTTACCAGTGGATGGTTTAATGGATTTATTGCCGCGCTTCCTGTTGGCCTTACGATCATGGTCGTAATGTCGATGACGGTTAAACCCAAGCTAGAACGATTCATGAAGAGCTAGCCAAAACATTTCACAGTATTGTAGGAGATCCACATGAAAGCATTGACAGGCAAACACAATAACTACCGCATTACTATTGAAGAAGTGAGCGTTAAAGAAGACCGCGAACTTCAAACCATGCAGTTTGAAATTGAAGACAGAGAAAACATGTTCGCGATTGTTGAGAAGATCAAACAAGACAGCGGCTTAGATGAGCAATCAGCAGCACGACTAGGCGTGAGTATCCGCTTACTCGGTCCATTGATGATGCAAGATAGAAAGCATCCTCTGTTTGTGAATTTTATGCCTCACTTCAGAGACTTCATGCAAAACCTTAAGAAGACCTTGAAAGGGCAGTAAAGCCTAATCATCAGTAACACATCGAAAAGCCAGTAACGAACTTACTGGCTTTTGTTGTCTTTAAATCAAAATAATTTCAGTTGTTTGCGTCTAGAATATGCGAAAATTTATAGCTGAATTCTCGGTGTAGCACCGTTGTTGAATTGTCTATTCAAGCTTTAAGAAATCCGATATTATACTGGTCATAAAACTAAAGGTGGTATTATATGACAAATGTATTTAAACAAGCAGCTGAAGAACTGTTGAGTCGTCGCGTTGCAGGCACCAAAGCACCAAGATTAGACGAACAGTTCCGTCCGAATAACTTGGAAGATGCGCTAAAGATCCAATCATCAATGATCGATTTGAAAAGCGATAAAGTCGGCGGTTGGAAGTGCTTACTTCCTCTGGCTGAAGACAAGTTTGTTGTTGCGCCAATTTTCTCGGGCAGCGTTCAACAAGGCGAAGTTTGTGAACTGTTTGCTGACAACGATGTAGTGCGCGTTGAGCCTGAAATTGCATTTACGCTTGCTAAGAGCCTGCCTGCAAGCCAAGAAGGCTACAGCGAAGAGCAAATCAACGAAGCGATTGGTTCTTGTCACATGGCACTTGAGTTAATGCAATCTCGTTTTGCGGATGACAGCGGCGCTGAGTTCTATGAAAAGCTGGCCGATGGCCTAGTAAACCAAGGTCTGTTCATTGGCCCTGAGATTGATCGCGAAAAAGCGTTCACTTCTGCAGAGATCAGCATTGAAGTGACTCAAGGCGAGCAAGTTCAAGCATTCGACGGTAAGCACCCGAATACACTGCCACCAAGCCCAATTTACTGGTTGATTAACTACATGACGCGTCGTGGTGTTGATTTCCAAGCGGGTGAAGCAATTATCACGGGCTCTTACTGCGGTATCGTGGAAATGGAATTCGATAAGCCAACGACCTTCCACTACGAAGGCATTGGCGAATACCAAGTGACGTTCAAGCAGAAACGCTAACCTCAAGCGACGCACTATCTGTTATCGAAAGGCTGTTTACTGATGAGTAAATAGCCTTTTTTATTACGTGATGCTCAATAGGGTTCTTATTACTTTGCATTAAATTAGGCGTTTAGACGTCTAGACGTTGACAAGTTCTAAGTGTGACATTAGTCTGCTCTCCTTCCTGTTCTATTGTGTTGTCGTTCCATGTCCAATTCGAAAAATTCTAATGCGGTAATTGCCCCTTCGGCAGTGGCGCTTATCCCTCTGATTGTCTTTCTTGCGCTGTTTATTGGCGTGGGTACATACCTGTCGCTACAAGGCGTCGATTTTGCTTTCTATCAGCTTCCAGCTCCGATTGCGGCTCTGCCTGCCGTGATGTTAGCGCTGCTATTGAGCAAAGATAAATTGAACCGTGCGATCGAGCAGTTCTTGGGTGGTGTGGGTCACAAAGACATTATTGCAATGTGTATGATCTACCTATTAGCGGGTGCTTTTGCTGCTGTGGCTAAAGCTTCTGGTGGCGTGGACGCGACGGTAAACCTTGGTCTATCGGCTATCCCGACGAGCATGATCCTACCGGGCATCTTCCTTATTTCGGCGTTCATTGCGACGGCAATGGGTACTTCTATGGGTACTATCGCTGCGGTTGCTCCTGTTGCACTAGGCATTGCTGACTCAGCTGGCATGAGTATTCCTCTAACCGCTGGCGTGGTGCTAAGTGGCGCTATGTTTGGTGACAACCTTTCTATCATCTCTGATACCACGATTGCCGCGACACGCTCGCAAGGCTGTGAGATGAGAGACAAATTTAAAGAGAACATCCGCATTGCACTGCCTGCTGCACTTATCGCGATTGTTATCTTTGCTTTCAACAGCACAGCAACTCAGGTACCTGAAACTGGCCCAATTGAATGGCTGAAAGTCCTTCCGTACATCACTATCCTAATCCTTGCGGTATCGGGCATGAACGTGTTCGTTGTGTTGACGATTGGTATCTTGCTAGCGGGTGGAGTGAGCCTAGGTTCTATTGAGAACTACGGTATGACGGATTACGCTCAAGATATCTACGCAGGCTTTGGCAACATGCAAGAGATCTTCTTACTGTCGATGCTGATTGGTGGTTTGAGTGAGCTGATGCGTCGCCAAGGTGGATTAGCGTTTCTGACTAACTTAGTGAGCGGTTTGATTCGTGCATTTGGTTCTTCTCACTCTAAGCAAGCGAATGGCCGCGCAAGTGAGCTAGGCATTGCAGGCTTGGTATCAATGGTGAACCTATGTACGGCAAACAACACCGTAGCAATCATTGTGTCTGGTAGTGTTGCTCGTCAATTGGCTGAAGAGAACGATGTATCTCCACGTCGCTCTGCAAGCTTATTGGATATTTTCTCGTGTGTGATTCAAGGCGTATTGCCTTACGGTGCTCAGGTATTGCTATTGGGCTCTGTGTTTAACCTATCGCCTCTAGAGATCGTGTCTAACTCTTACTACTGTTTCGCGCTTGCAATCGTGGCAGTGGTCGCTGTGTTTATTAAACACCCAGCGCGTCAAGTGGTTAACGCTTAGTAGTAATTGACCAAACTGAGTGATCACTGGCTCTAATAAGAAGGCTCCTCAATAGGGGCCTTTTTTGCGCCTGAAAGAATTGTTTGGAAGCTAATTTTGATTTGAAGATAGACAAAACCGCCCATGTGGACGGTTTTGAGCTTTACTAAAGTTGGCTTTCAAGTTCGCTGGCTGTCGCGACATTGCAGTAGCCAAAGCTCAATGCTGCCATGAATGCTGCATGGACCTGCGCAGCGGGAACCTTAAGACCGTTGAACTCCATGTCTAAGGTTGTACAAGCATCATGCGCCACGTGACATTCGTAGCCTAAATCGGTTGCTGCACGAGTCACCGCATCAATACACATGTGGCTCATTGCGCCGACAATGATCAGCTTCTCAATGCCTTGATCTTTTAGCACCTTGTTCAGTTCCGTCTCTCTAAAGCTATTGATTTGATGCTTTACGACAACAGGTTCACCCTCTAGCGGAGTCACGCTGTTGTGGATTTGAGCACCGTCTGAATCCGGCAAGAAGAAGGGTGCTTCGTTAGTTGGAAATTCATGGCGCACATGAACGATTGGTAGTTGCTTGTCTCTGAAAGCCTTTAATAATTGTGCACCTTTTTCGGCTGCCTTTTCTGTTTCAGACAGTGCCCACTTTGCACCCTCGTATGAAGGGAAATAGTCATTTTGAAAGTCGATAAGTAGTAATGCAGTGTTCTTCATAGTCTATACCTTTGTATTTGGTGTGTTGCGGTGTAGGGATATTATGAATACTCTGTAGTTTTTATCGCACGTCAAAAATGACAGACTCTATGGCAATAGTGACAAAATCAGTTGTGGTCGAAATCATCGACTACCCAGGCTCTTTGCAAAGTGCCGTATTTGGAGTGAAAGAGTTTCTCCAATTGGCGAATAGCATTGAGTCTTCCAATGAGCAGGTTCAGTTTCATGTTGAAATTAAGCCTCACGACGACTTGTCTATGTCGACCAACGGACCACTTGAGAACTCAAAGGCCGACATCATTCTAGTGCCGCCAAACTTAGATGGCAGCTACTACTTAGAGCCAGATGAAGGGCTGTTGGACTACCTTGTGCAGTCTCATCAACGTGGGGCGATCCTGTGTTCTGCTTGCGCGGGCGTGTTTATTTTGGCGGGAACGGGGTTGTTGCAAGGGCGAACCGTGACAACGCATTGGCAAGCGCACCAACAATTTGCGGAGCAGTATGCTGAGGTCGATGTTGATGTCGACAAAATCTTGATCGATGACGCTGACATTATCACTGCGGGTGGTTTGATGTCGTGGATGGATCTGGCTCTGTTTATCCTGACCAAATACACAACACCGACCAATACTCGTAATCTCGGTAAATACCTAGTGCTTGATACGGGTTTGAGAGAGCAGCGCTACTATCAGAGTTTTGTGCCGAATTATGCTCACGGCAATGACAAGATTGTCTCGGTGCAGCGTTTTATTCAAAAGCATCATCATCTCCCTTTGTCGCTCGATCAATTGGCAGAAGAAGCCTTCATGACTCGAAGAACCTTTATCCGTCAATTTACTAAAGCGACCAGCTACACGCCTATCAATTATATCCAACACGTGCGTATTCAAAGTGCATGCGAGTTATTGGAAAGCTCACACAAACCGGTAGAGCAGATCAGCTATCTGGTTGGCTATGAGGACGTAAACAGCTTCCGAAAAGTCTTTATGAAAATCATCGGCTTAACACCATCAAGGTTTCGCTCTAGATTTCTATCAGAGGAATGACTTTTATTAGTCACCATTCCTCAGGCTTATCGACTCGTACTGTCAGTGACTATCTTGGAGGGGCTTAATTCAGCTTATTAGTCACGAACTCTTTGTTTCTGACCATCAGCCACATCAGGCCGCCTAGTGTACCGATGGATAATTGGATAAAGCCTAGGTTTTCAATCAGTGATTCTGGACGTATTGAAACTAATACCATGCCAAGCGAACCACAAATCATGCTGAAGAACTGAATCAGTGCGACGGCAGAGCCTGTGTCATGATCTTGTTGGTTCAACATCAAGTTGGTACCCGGTACTCGCATGATGATCGCCATCAGTGTCGCTGGTGCAGCGATGAACATGAAGAACCAAGGGGACAGGTCACCAATGGTTAGGGTGAAGATTCCGGCAAGCGCCAATAAAGCAAAACATCCTGAGATGACCTTCTGAACCGGCATTCGGTAGGACAACTTCATGTAGATTGTTGGACCAAATGAGGCACACAATGCATTGAATGCGAACGCGTAACTAAACTGTTGTTCGGTCAATCCAAAGTGATCGATGTAGATATAAGAACCCGCCGCAAGAAAGCCCATCAATGCCATCGGTATGATAGAGAAAATGACCAGCAGCTTGAGGAACGAGCGGTTTTTCATGACCACGCCCATTCTTCCCCATGAGCGGAACATAGAACCTTGGTATTTGGTTTCGAGTGTTTCTCGATAGCAGCAAGCTAAAACTGACGCAAATGCACCAAAAATGGCGAGGGTGACGAACATCATTCGCCAAGACGCAATTTTCAGTAAGAAGGCACCAAATACAGGCGCAACCATTGGCGCGATGATCACCAGTGACATGATAGTCGCCATAATCTTTTCACGTTCTCGCCCATCATAAAGATCTTTTACGATGGCAGTAGCGATAACGGTGATAGCACTACCAGCAAAGGCTTGGAATACACGAGCGCCAATTAACTGTTCGATGCTATTGGTCATCGCGCACAATATGCTCGCGACCATATAACCCGCTAATCCAATTAATAGGATCGGCTTACGACCAAATTTTTCGCTGAGCGGCCCCCAGAACAAAAGACCGATGGCGTAAGTAACGAAGTAGCTGCTCAGGGTTAGGTTGACCATGGATCGGTCAGTATTAAACACCTCGACCATCTGCGGAAGCGCAGGTAAGTAAAGGTCGATGGTCAATGGAGGGAAAGCACTTATTATGACGAGAAAAAATAGCATACCGGTCTTTCCCAGTACTGGTTGTGGTCTCTTCAAGGTGGCTCTCCGTTGTCCAAGGTAGGTTTCTAATTGGTGTAATGTTGATATACAGAAGGTTAAGGCACGTCAGACAAGAAGGATAGAGTCGTTCAAGAATATGCTGAAAGTATCGATGAACTTATCTCTATGAGTTCAAATCTACGAAGTCGGTCTGCGTACTAAATTGTATTACAAAACATTATTGCTTTTATAGCTAACGAGTTCAATCAGTTAGTAGCAGTGTAGCTTGCAATCGCCAGCGACACATTGTAATGATCATCGACTTGGCTTGTTATCTTTTCTTTGGGCGTTTTTCTACTAAACCGTTACGCTCTAAACCACGTCGAACGCTGCTGCATAGTTTACCAAAGCGGCGTAGTTCTTCGAAGTTAGGGCCTTGGCCAATGGAAATACTGTGCTCCCAATACATTAACTCACTGTCGACCATCTCAAGTAGTTTCTTAGAGCAACCTGAGCAATTTCCTTTTGGACCACAGATAAACGTCTCTGACTCGTAAAGTGGGAGCTCGTTTTTAACTTCTTCAATTAAGTTGAGCATTGCCGAGTTTAAGTCTGGCTTTTTGGATGTAAGTGGCTTCGAGCTCGTTGCTTGCGTCGCAATTAGTGGGGGAGTCAGTTTGTTAGGTTGTAAATTCAAAGCAGCTGATGACATATCAAAGGCCTCAAGGAGAGAAGAAGGTGGGCATGCTACTCTTCACAACAAAGTGAATCTTGATGTAGTGCAATAAGCGTGGATATATACCCAAAAGAGGTAGGAGCCACAAGCGGTTGCGACTCCTTATCAAAGCTCGGTACTAATGAGAGATTTTAGAATTCAGCGTCGAACTGAAACTCCATCCACTCTTTGGTCACAGGGTGGTGCAGCGCAAGTCTTTCTGCGTGTAAGTGCAATCGGTCGGTTTTATTGCCATATAGGCCATCACCAACGATAGGCATGTTAAGGCCTTCTTCGTGTGAACAGTGAACACGCAACTGGTGTGTACGCCCTGTTTTAGGGTGCAGGTAAACCTTAGTGGTTTGCTCGTTTCGCTCAATCACTTCCCATTTGGTTTCTGCAGGCTTGCCGTGTTCGAAGCAGACAATCTGACGAGGGCGGTCATACAAATCACCACGCAATGGCAGTCGAACATAGCCTTCATCTTCTGCTAGAACGCCTTCAATCATTGCCACGTATCGCTTTTCGACTTCACGAGTAATGAACTGCTTCTGCAAGCTCTTGTTCGCACGTCGAGTGAGGGCAAATATCAGAATGCCAGAGGTCGCCATGTCTAAGCGATGAATAACAAATGGGCCTTCAACATCGGGGTGCATTTCTTGAACACGTGTGTAGGCGGAATCTTTGATGGTTTTACCCGGCACAGATAGAAAACCTGCTGGCTTGTGGACTACAACGATGTGCTCATCTTGGAACAGAATATCCAGCTCTTTGCCTTCTGCTGGGTTCTCTAGCAATGGGTTTGGATCGACTTCAAGGCCTTTCATCATATGGCCAAGGATTGGTACACATTTGCTTTGGCAAGAGGCGTAGTATTTCTTGTGCTTACGGATTTCCGACTTTGGAGAGCGACCCCACCAAAATTCAGCCAATGCTAATGGTGTGTAACCATTTAAGTACGCGTATTGCAGCAATTTAGGCGCAGCGCATTCGCCAGAGCCAGCTGGTGGTATCTTGTTTGGCGTGTTTTCAAAGATCTGGTTAAGGTCTTCAACGTTTCCTTCCGCATTTTGGAAAGCGTATTGTGAAAACAACTTGTGTTGAAGCTGATGAGAAATATGTGCTCTTTGCTCTTTTAGCTCAGCCAGTTGAGAGGTGAAAACATCAACTTTAGCCTGCAACAGTTGAAGGGTTTGTTCCCAGTTGAGTTTTAGGTACTTCTGCTGGTTCTTGTCGGCAACGCTGGCTTTGTTTAGCTCGTTATTTAGCTGTTCGAAAGCTTGCCCATCAAGGTTTTCTTTACCTTGTTCACGTTGTTCTTTACGCGTTTTTCGGCCTTCAATAATTGATAGGCGTTGAGCTTCAATCTCTTGCTCCGCTTGCGCTTTCTGCTGCGCCAGTTGCTCGCACAATTCAAGGTATTTAGTATTTGCTTGCAGCGCTTTAAACTCAGCGTTGACTGCCATCATGTCGGCTGTGTCTTGATGGAAAAAGCTATCGCTGCTCAGCATGTCGAATACAGGAGGAACAAAGTGAGGCAGTAGGTTTTGGTCGGCGATTTTCCCTGAAAAAGCAGAGAAGTAACCCAATTCACCTTCAGGGCTTTTCACCAGTAACACACCAAACATTTTGCCGCGACCAGCGTCAGAATCCAGTCCGAAGTCATGCTGCCAATCGGTTTGAGTTTCTAGATACTGTTGAAGCTGATGAGAGGCGATTTCACACAGAGGGTGCGGTTCGTAGTAGAACGGGAATGTGAAACGCTCAGGCAACGAATATGACTCGATCGGCTGTTGAAAACGAGTGAAGCAATGCTCAGGTGTGTGGCTGTTTTCTGAGTCGTGCGTTGGTTTTGATGAGTGCATAGTCGTATTAATACTTATATCGTGGTGATAAATGGTTGTGAGTCTACTGTGTATGTTTAGAGACGTTAAACACAGTACAAGGCGGCGATTCTACTCTTTATCGAAAAGCGCCTCAAATAAGAAATGGTTCTATTATTGGATAGCCAAGCGACGAACCTATGAGTTATGGCTTGAACGCCATTAATTGATGAGTAACTTCTCGTTTTTAATCATAGAAAACAATTTAACAAACCAAGGGTGATAGCCTTGCCGCCCTCTTATGAAAACTAAGGTAACGTTATGATTCCACTCAATACTTCGATTGTCTCCGGTGTCGCTATTTCAGAGATCGACGGACAAATGAAAATGCTACTAATGAAGCGTGTGAAGGGCGAGTTTTGGTGCCATGTCGCAGGCTCGATTGAAGCAGGTGAAACAGGCTGGCAAGCTATCGTGCGCGAGTTTGAAGAAGAGACCCAAATTAAGGTGGAAGCTTTGTATAACGCGCAGTTTCTGGAGCAGTTTTACGAGGCGCACGTGAATGTGATTGAGCTAATCCCTGTGTTTGCGGTGCTATGCTCGCCCAACCAAGCGATTGAACTGAATGATGAACACACAGACTACCGTTGGTGCAATTTAGAAGAGGCAAAAGCGTTAGCGCCGTTTCCTAATCAACATGCGGTCTACGATCATATCTGGTCGTATTTTGTCGACAAACCAGTAAACCCACTTTACCGAGTTAAATTGAACTAATACTGGCTGTTTAAGATCTAGGACTTACCAAGGTAAGGGGTTAAAAAGGCGCTCACTTGCGCTTGGCATAACCCCACATCCACCTTCACGCCGTGCGATTCGAGGATCGCAACACCACGACCATTATTACGAGGGTCTGGGTCTAGCATCGCCACTACTACGTGTTTTACACCTGCTTTAACTAATGTATTGGCGCAAGCGGGTGTTCTGCCGACAAATGAACATGGCTCTAAAGTTACGTAAGCGGTAACATCTTCCATTATTCCATCATAGCTATTCAGTGCTTCAACCTCGGCGTGGTTTCCGCCGACTTTTTGCGTGTACCCAACAGACACCACCTTATCGTTCTTTACCAAAACGCAGCCTACTGGCGGGTTTGGTTGGCAATCAGGTAGGGCTTGGCGCGAAGCTTCAAGTGCTTGCAGCATGTATTGTTGGTTCATGGTCGTTACTCAGTATGACGAGGGCGCAGCAGTTGGTGAAGTGCGCGTTTGATTTGAGAAGTGGGGCATGTTCGATCTGATTGGACTTTTAGTCAATGGTTTTAGCGTTTGAATTCGAAAGCTAGTTCACTGTGACTAATCGTTAACTTGGGCCACTGGGTTAGCCAATATTTGGATTGTACTCTTTGATCAAAGATATCTCGGCTACGCTTTGGGTTGGGTGTGATTTGCAAATCAAACAAACTCTCTAAACCAAAAGACGAAATACATTCTATGTCTCCATTGAGGCTTTGTTTTACAGCGACGGCGGTTTCTTTCTCTGGCCAATAACTCATCGCATCCAATGAGCCTTGGTAAGGTTCATCCCCATTTCTGGTGTGCATGCAGGCTTGATTGCGAACTTGCCAATTCAGGCCGGGTAACCGTTGTTTAAGCAGAGCCTCGTATCTAAGGTCCGATTCGTAGGAGGTATCAATGGGATCAAAGTAGATCACATCAATATCATTGAGTGGAGTCGGGGAGGCATAACCATGCTGGTGATCCCAAACGAGGTTTCTCACAAAGCCCGCAGCGACATAACACTGCGGTAAATCCAACTGAGCGACACAGTCTAAAACCTTCATTCGTAAGGGATCTTGTTTGATCAACGTGACGATGCGTTTGGCTAGCGGATGTATCATTATGATGTCGGAACATCGGTGACTTGGTAATGACGCGTCACGTTCTGGGAGATTTCACCCCATTCAGACGCTTTTACTCGCTGTTGGTGGGCTTCGAATGCTTCTCGGCTAGTGAATTCTTCATACACTTCAAAGCGATTAGGTTGAAGCGTGCTTTGACTGACTCGAAACACAATACAACCAGGTTCTTCCAGTGTCAGTTCTTTGTGCACAACTAAGGCTTGTGTCACTGCTTCTAGGTCGTTGTCTGGCACGAGAATATGTCCTTGCAGAATTACTTTACTCATAATTACGTCCATTTAATTACGTCTATTTAATTTTGTCCATTACGGCTTTTTTCTATCAAAAGCTCTATCCGTTACAAACATAATCCCATTTTGATGTTGTGACGTATAGGCTAATGTGGCGATTATTTGTTCACAGCGAATACATGTCTAGTTACGCCGTAACTTTAGGGGCTATGTAATCAATAAATGATAAGACACTGGAACTAAATCCGCATTGGTCCGGTCTATTAAATTAGTATCATTGAACTGTATTGATACTGAAATGAATTTGTCATCTGAAAGAACTAACCTTAATTTTGAACAGCGGCTCATAGGATTGAATTGAGCCATAGTTGATATCTAGGTCATACTTTGATGTAAATGGTACTCAAAACTCTATATATTTTGTGATTTGTATCATTGATCTGGGCATCAAACACCGTTAAATTCGAATGGTTGGCAATAAAAATAGCTCATGAAGAGCAGTTAAAGAAAAGGAAATATCCCTTATGAAAAAAATGAGAAGAGCACAGCTTCATCGCGTTCGTATCCAATACTGGAAAGACACGTCAAAAGAAGCATCAAAGAAATAAGCTTTAAATCGTAAAGCTTTAAAAGCTGAAAAGCTTAATCAAATGTAAAACGCAACAAACCGATTTCATTAGCACTCTCAAGGACCTTCATCTGGTCGGCGACTAAAGAAATCATCCCCAAAGAGCTGGCAGGCATTAACAACAATGCAATTCAATGTCAGCTCATTAATACCTCCTCTAAGTTTATCTTCGTTCGTTAAATCTGTTACCCCAAACTAAAGCTTGTTCCTTGTTATCGCATCCCTGTATTCGTTAAAGCCCTGATAATAAAAAAGCTCCCGATCTCTCAGAAGCTTTGATTTAGATTTTGGTACCTGATGTGACTGCCCGATAAAGGCTCGTGCTTAGGATAGACTCTAGCGTTGGAACAGCGTCTTTAAGCTCACATCATCCGTTCTATTTAGTTTTAGGCTCAGCAGATAACCGCCAACGCCAATCAGTAGGTAAATACTTAAAGATAAAACCGGTGCTTCAGCAATCGTGCTGAATGGGTTGCTTGCTGTCAGTACCTTCATTGGCAGTGATGCGATGAGAGATAGGAAATCGTTGATGCCATAGAACCCAAATACAGCGACAGAGAGGAACTTAATCGCATAGCTTGAGATAAAAATGACAAGCAATGGAGAGTTCACCAACTGCGAAATCGCTAGGGTCACGGTTGCCAGTGGCAATAAAACCAGTGCAACTAACATCATTCGTCCAAAGAACACCAACCAGTTACTCAGTACATACAGTAGGGATTGCTGCTCAACCAGTAGCGCCAGTTGTTGCTCGCTAGACACGTTCAATATCCAGAATAGGAAGTCGGCGAACAGCACAAGCAATGCACAGATTGCCGGAATAACCACTAAACCGAAGCCGAGTTTCACACTGTGAGTCATTGCGTTAGATACCGGCATACTTCTCCAAAACATCGAACTGCCTTCTTGGCGCTCTTTACGCAGCGTTTTAGGGATGTAAAGCGTCGATAGGATCAGTGAAATAAGGCCCGCGCCAAAGTAGATCACTGAATTGAGGTCTTGTGCGAACTCTCTGTGGATGTCGCTCACGTCACCGTTCACTTGCATTTCGAAGAAAAACTCATGCTGCGCTGCGCCATTGAAGAACAGACTAACGAACAGTAAGAAACCACATAACGCGACAAACAGAGGCAATCGAGTGTTAATTTTGTGCTCGATGAGTTCTTTTTCTAGCATGTAAAAACTTGGATGCATTATGCCTTCTCCGTCTGTGTTGCAAGGAATAGATCTGCGAGACCAACGTTATAGATGTTACCCAGTGATTCAACCTGCGCTTTGTACTGACCTTCCAACAACCACTTGGTGGTGCCCAGGCCTGATTGCGAGGTCAGTGGGTTGAGTTTCTGTATCTCGCTTGAATGGTTATTTGCGACTTCGATAATGAAATAGTCGTTTTCGATGTCTTCCATGCTCTTTTGCAGCACACAATGGCCTTGTTTTAAAATCAGCACATCCGTTAATAGGTGTTCAATCTCTGAAACCTCATGGCTTGCAATGATCATGGCGCGCTCGCCGTCGTGGAACCACTCGAGTAGATGGCGATAAAAAGTATCGCGGTACAGTAAATCTAGGCCAAGTGTAGGCTCATCTAAGATCAACACTTGGGTGTCAGTCGCGATGATGATCGCAAGGTGAAGTTGTACTTTCATTCCCTTCGAAAGCTGCTTGATAGTCGAAGAGAGCTTGATGTTGGTGCTGCTTAATGTCTGCTCTGCTTTTTGCTTGTTGAAGCTAGGGTGTACACCTTGGGTATATCGAAGAAGTTGTTTAACGGTCATCCACTCGGGTAACACGTTAACATCTGAGATGTACGACAAGTGCAGCATGAGTTCTGCATGCTGGTGGATAGGGTGGTAACCGTTAACCTCAATCTCACCTTGATAGCTGTGTCCGCCAAGCAGAGATTTGATGAGAGTTGATTTACCCGCGCCATTGTGGCCTAGAAGGCCAAGCACTTGCCCCGGCTTTAACTCAAAGCTGATGTTCTCGACACCCACTTGATTTGAATAGGTTTTGGTTACGTTTTTCACGGAAAGTAAAGTACTCATGACTTGTCCTTTATATGTTGTGCTAGCTGTTTCACAAGTTCTTCGACACTCATATCAATGATGCTTAGCGTCTCAGCGATGGCTGGGATCTGTGTATTGATGAATGATTGGTGTGCAGACTCTTTCAATTTTTGAAGTGCCCCTTCGGCCACATACATGCCTTGGCCGCGTTTTTTCTCTACCAAGCCTTCATCCACCAGTAACTGGTAGCTTTTCATGACAGTAAGGTGGTTGATCTTGAGATCAGCAGCAACGGCACGCACCGAAGGCAATGCTTGTTGCTCTAACCAAACACCTTGAAGAATTTGGTCACTGATCTTCGTAGCAAGCTGCCTAAAGATCGGTTGGTCGTCTTTCCATTCGGTCATAATTAAAACTGCATGGTGATATACATGTGTATAACACTAACCTTTTTTCTGAGATAGACAAGCTTTTTCTATAAATTAGCTGAATGTTAAATTTTATGGTTGGATGTTCAGTAAAATAATGAGATTATATGGAATCCTGTTCTGTGGTGTTGAGTTTGTATGTTGCACATTAATGATAAAAAGCTGGTCTGGTTTACTAAATATTTGCCGATCACCATCATCATCTTTTCTGCAATCGTCTTGAATGTGGCGATGTTTACGAGCGTAGACCAGAAGGTCAAGGCATTGGTAGACCTCATCAGAACAGACTACATCTCCGCCCAAAAGGACTCTATTGAGACGCAAGTTCTGCAAGTGTCGCAACAGATAAAGCACACTCAACGTCTTGTCGAAATCGAGGTGAAAAAGCGTATTACTCGTCGGTTAGATAGAGCCTATACCGCCGCACAGAATATCTACTCCTCGAATCAACACCTGCCGGAAGAAGAGCTAAAGTTACTTATTCTTAACGAGATCAGAAAGCTGAGCTACGCGGACAAAAAAGACTATATTTACGCCTACGATATGCAGGGCACAGTGCTGGTTCATCCTCGCGCTCCTGAGTTAGAAAATACCAATCAACTTGAAACGACTGATAGCCGTGGTGTAGCGGTCATCAAACAACAAATAGCGCTTCTTAAACAGAATAATGGGGCTTATTCCCGCTATTTTGTGCCTCGCCCTGGCTTTGATGGACAAGATTTTGAAAAGCCACACATCGACAATACGCACTTCGAAAAACTCAGTTACATTCGTCGGTTCGAACCCTTTGATTGGTATTTCGGTACTGGGATTTCTCTCGATGATGTTAAACGAGTCAGTTACCAAAGAATTCTTGAGATATTGTCGAAGGTAACGGTCGGTGATAATGGATACTTGTTCGTTTTTGAACAGAATGGTGACAGCCTACTTCATGCACACCAAATTCATACAGGGCAAGATCTTAATGTTTACGACGACCTTGGAAACAACTTCAAGCAAGACGTATTAGCACAAGCTGAGTCGGGTGGGTTTGTTGACTACATCACCGTTGATAAACAGGGTTTCATTGGTCCTAAGAGTAGCTACGTAAAAAAGGTCGGAGATTGGGATTGGATAGTGGGTACAGGCGTGTACTTGAACAATATTAATGCTTCCATTGAACACCGAAAAAACCAGCTACTCTTGGACTCACGTAATGAGTTTGGACTGATTCTTATATTAAGTGTGCTGGCAACCTTACTCTGTATTTTTATCAGTGCTCTTGTTAGTCGAAGGATATCGCTGCGCTTTGATCAAATGGAGCAGAGGATTTCTGACGACTTCAATCGAATCCAAAATAGCCGCCGCCGTCTGCAACATATGGCAAGGCACGACTCTCTGACCGCGCTCCCTAATCGCTCTGAGCTTGAACTGCAAGTGAGTCGAGCTATCGCTCATTCGAAATTGGAAGGCAAGCTGGTGGCGTTGGTGTTTGTTGATTTGGATAACTTTAAACGCATCAATGACCAATATGGCCATGCGAGCGGAGATGAACTCCTCAAACAGATAGGTTTGCGATTTGAGCGAATTTTAGGAGCTAACGATATCGTTTCACGCTTTGGAGGCGATGAGTTTGTTTTCTGCCTATCGGGTATTCACGACCTTGCGGAGGCGGAACAGAAAGTCCAACAAATCCAAGATGTCTTCAAACCCTTATTTAATATTCATGGTGCTTCGGTCTCGACACAATGCTCGGCTGGCGTGTCGATGTACCCCTATGATGGAACAGAGGTAGAGGAACTGCTAACCAAAGCCGATGCGATTTTCTATGACGATGTGATCAATCAGAAAGTGAAGTACGGATTTTCAGTCGAAGAACAGCTCAAAACGGCATTAGAGAAGGGCGAGTTCAGTGTACTTTACCAACCTCAAGTGGATTCCCATACCGAGCAGCTAAAAGGCGTTGAGGCTCTGTGTCGTTGGCATAATAGCTTGCTTGGCTTTGTGTCTCCGTTGGATTTTATTCCCGCAGCAGAGCGAATCGGCAAGATTCATGAGATTGGTGAGTTTGTATTAAGGAAAGCGTGTGAAGATACCTTACGTTTGATGTCAAACGGTCCTGAGGCGGTCTGTGTTTCCGTGAACGTGTCACCTAAACAAGTGTTTGAGT
The DNA here is from genome assembly GCF_041472995.1 of Vibrio sp. 10N.261.46.A3. NCBI lineage: Bacteria > Pseudomonadati > Pseudomonadota > Gammaproteobacteria > Vibrionales > Vibrionaceae > Vibrio > Vibrio sp. 10N.261.46.A3. Next base: position 89,690 of record NZ_JBFRRH010000039.1, read on the forward strand.
TAGGGTTCGACGACAAAGTCATCCGCCTCATTGAAGAAGTCGGCATCGACCCTTGCCGAGTGACGCTAGAACTGACCGAAAACATCCTCATCAAAGACCTGCATATTGTCGAGCCAATATTGAAAAGGCTAAGAGAATATGGATTTGGCATCTCCCTTGATGACTTCGGTACAGGCTTTTCATCACTGAATTACCTAAATACTTTGCCGATCACCGAGATAAAGATAGACCGCTCTTTCATTGGCAAGCTTAATTCCAGCCAACACAGTGAAACCTTGGTGAAAGCCATTATTGATATTGGTGCATCGTGCCAGATGAAGGTCGTGGCTGAAGGGGTTGAAACCCCAGAACAGATGGCGAAGCTACAGCAATACCATTGTGATTTACTACAAGGTTATTACTTTGATAAGCCGCTTTCTGCCCAAGGGTTGATTGACGCCTACTTTCCAGTGGAGCCTGAAGCTTGTGTGAGAGCGACCATTAGCCCTAAACTACACACACTAGACTCAGCAGAACCCGCTGTTGCTTGAACCTCAGGAAATGATATTGGCTAGGTTATCCGTCGGTTGTACTTTGAGGCCTGCTATACAGGTAACCTTGATGTAAGTTGTAGCCTAACTGACACAAGATATATTGCTGCCTGCGCGTCTCGACACCTTCATAAATCATCGTGATATTTGATAAGCGTCCAATCTCCGAGATATTAAGCAATACACCCTGATGGTCTCCCCTGACTCGATATCTTTAACAAAGCAGCGATCCAGTTTTAGATAGGTAGGAGAGATGACATTGATGATTTCGATGTTGTTATTGCCCGTACCGAAGTCATCTAGAGCGATGGTGATACCAAGCTTTTTGATATCCTTAATGTTATCGATAACCTCACATCCATAGCCAATGTTCGAATATTCAGTAATCTCGACGACAAACTCATTCGCTTCCATCGCGACTAAATGCTCTCTGAGCCTTGCGAAGTTCGACCCTACCAAAGCACTTGGGCACACGTTGACACCATAGATCTCATGGCTGTTGTTTAACTTCGCTTTTCTAACTGTCTCGATGAGCAAGATAGTGTGAAAGGTGAGTAAATTGGTGCGTCTCATGGTGTTGATGAAGCTTAAAACGCCAACGTTACGCACACGAGATAACAACTCGTAATAGAGAACGCTGTTGTCTTCAGTGTTGATGATCGGCTCTTCTTCAAAGGAGATGTGTTTCCAACGAAACAGGTAGATCACAAAGCCCAGAATATAGGATCGATAAAGCAGCGTGGCGAGTATCAGAGAAAGTGCAATCCACAACGCAACTATATCGTCACTGTAGAAGGTGATGGTTGCACCGGTTGGCAGGGAAGTTTGATAGATAGATTTAGTCTCTTCGCCAAGGTTTAAGATGTAGTAACCATTTTTTTTGATGGAAATAGAATCGACTAACAGAGGCAATAATGAGTTCTTGTATCGAGCTTCGATAGAGCGCTTAGATATTCGAGCAACCATCTCAATGTCGTGCTCGGTATCCATGAAGCGTGAATAGGCAAAGTCAGCACTATCGTAGAAGTCGTCTACTTGATTGAGCTCTATCATCTTAGAACGTGTTTTAGAGATATAGCAGGAGCCATAAGGTGTGGTCATGACGACAGAATCAAGGTTAAGGGAGTGCCTTAGCGAGTGCACAGCCCCATGGCTATCGCAACCGTAGTCCATGACTTCCGATGCAATATGTTTGGTGTTCTCACTGTATTCATTCGCAATCTTCGTCGTATAAAGGATTTGGAAAAAGTAGACAACGAATAGGAAAAAGGAAGAGATGGTGAACACGGCTATCAGAGCCTTGATCAGCTCTCGATGATAGGTGTTGAACATCAGTTTCAACATCTCGAACTGGCTGGGCTTGAACTGGTTGATGTCGTACTTTGGTGCGATACGGTTGGTTGAGCTTTTATCGAGATCGATAAAGTAACCTACCTTATAAAGGTTAGAGATAAGTTCGCTATTATTATCAACCTTCGCTTTTTTACATAAGCTTCGATATTTCTTTCTTATAGAAGCAATAATGTTTTTTAACGCGTATAAGCTAAACTCTTCGTCAAAGTGTAATTTAAAAGATTCTTCAACATCTCTTGCAGATTGAGGGTTTGATATTGACGAGTGTTCAATAAGATATTTGAAAACAAAACTCTCTTTACTATTAAGAGTTTCCTCTGATATCTTATTACTGTCTCTTTTTATGTATATTTTTTCTTCATTGTAGATTAGTTGCAAGCTCTCATTATTGTTATTTATATTGAAAGAACAGTGCATAGCTCAACTCCTAAGCGATAGTTATTATATTTGTGTGATGGATATGTGATGGCTGGGATTTTCATTCAACACAAGAGTTCGATCTAAATAATATAACCAAAATGTCACCATTTTCTCTCAAGATGTTGATACTAATCGCAGAATTTGGGCTTTAATGAAAGGTTATGGAGATGTTCACCCAAAAGTTGAATTTATAAATGAAAGCCAATGATTTACAAGGGGTAAAGGGGATTTATCCATTTGTTTTGGTATTTATCCATTTCACAGCTTCTACGCGGTAGGTTTAGCGACTGGATTTAGAGGTTTCTAATGTAGCTTCTGGTGGTATTCATTCAGCTTATCGATGTGTCAGATTTATCAGAATTTTTCAGGATAAAATTAAATTATGTCAATTTATGTGATATTAATATAATTTAATTTTCTTGTTGGTTTGGTAATTGAATTAAATTGGTCAATGATAGAATTAATTATATTTGTTGAATAATTGACTTTAACTTATTCTGTCACATATTTTAAATGATGAAGATTTAAGTTGGGATATTTAAAATAGGGAAAGGATGATGTTTATCATGAGGTGTTGATTAAAGGATTTTAATGGGATTATTACTGACACATGTATCAAACATGTGTCCATGTAAATATTCATCGGCTAGTGATGAAAATAAGATATGAATGAGGTGGGTGTTATACCATGAGCACTACCTAAAAGTGTAAGCAGTAACAAGTTAGATCAATTAGTGTTATTTTTGAGCAAATGTTAGCGTAACCACATGATATTCAAAGATCTGTTGCGGTGGTTTTGTGTTAACTATGAAAGCGTGCAATTGTTGAGTATTTAACATGCACCATCAAGCACCACGATTTGTGGTTCTTTTTCTGGCTGATAAAGCACCTGACAAAAGTCTCCTTCTGGCAAATAGGTGTAGTTTTCGGTGTCGAAAGAGATGGCGGCTACTCTTTCTGCATTGCTGCCAGAGTCTACTTCTTTGTTGATAACATGAAGCTCTGTTGCGTCGATATTGAGCAGTCTTCTTAGCGAATCAACATAGGCGATTGGATAACCATGGCAGACGTAGTAGGTCTCAATCTCCGTCTTTTCAACATAGTTGCACTCATCTTCAACGCCAGCAATTGCTGACTTCGCGTAGATCATATCGATACCCGTGCGAAGGTTACCAGCCACATCGTGTATTTTGCTCGCCCGAGCACTTCCTTGAACGTCTAAGAACTTGACCATAGCTGTCGCCGAAACGACCGCTAAAATTAATACAGAGATGATGAGCTCTAAGAGAGTGAAGCCGTTTTGTCTGTTCATGGTTACCGATTATTTACTCTGCTAAAGGGACGGAATGAGGGTAATCTAAATACCAAAGTCATTACAGTTAGTGGGTATAATGGTTTGGTGTTTTACTGTGTGAGTCTCTAAGAAAATTTCTTTATAAACAATAGCTTAGTTATTTTTGCTTACTGTTAAACGCTATGTAAGCATACGTAAGCGTGCACACCCACAGCAGCCGATTGTTTACGAAGTATTCAAACTACTTAATTTATTGATAAATAAGTCTTTAATTGTGGATTTGTCGACCGTTCAAAAACTGACTTTCGACTTCATTTGAGGGAATTGGCTTACTAAATAAAAATCCCTGAAGATACTCGTATCCACAATCGATTAAGAACGCTTTTTGCGTTTCGGTTTCGACACCTTCAGCAACCACTTTCAACCCCAATTTTTCACAGATAGCATGGGTGGCTTGGACAATCGCTTTGCTCCCTTTGTGTGAACCGTGGACGAAGCTTTTATCGAGTTTCACGGTGCTAATCGGTAAGTCATGCAACATCGACAGTGACGAGTAGCCTGTGCCAAAGTCATCAAGGTGAAGCTCTACGCCCAATTTAGAAATATCGCTTAATGCTTGCCTGACTTCACCATGTTTGAAGATCATGGAAGATTCGGTGATTTCAAGGGCGATACTTTGAGGTTGGATATTGTAGAAGTTCAACATTGCTAATAGCTGCTCGGCAAAGGTGGCGTGCATCTGAATACTCGAAATATTGATACTCATCATCAACTCACTATCAAACTCACGTTGCCATATAGATAGCTGTTTGAGTGCAGAGTTAAGAACCCATTTGCCGAGCGGTACAATCTGTCCTGTCTCCTCCGCTAAGCTAATAAACTCATCAGGGCCTATGTTACCTAGTTCTTTGTCTGACCATCGAAGCAAGGCTTCAAACCCTTTCACCTTGTCGCTGTTGGTGTTCATGATCGGTTGATAGTGAAGGTTGAGATCGTCGTTTTCTATGGCACGTGCCAGTCGGTGGCGGATCTCTACTTTGCGATGCAGGGTTTGTGCTAAGTCTGGGGTAAACGTTTGGAAGCGGTTTCGACCATTCGCTTTAGCAAGATGCATCGCCATACCAGCTTGTTTTAGCAATGTTTCTTGGTCAACCGCGTTATCAGGGAAATGTGCGGTACCTATGCTGCAACCGACAGACAAACTGCCGATGCCTCTAATATGGAAACTCCGATTTAATGCATCAATGATGCGAGAGCAGAGTAGTGGGATATTTTGATTTCGGCAGGTGTGCGCAATAACAATGAATTCGTCGCCACCAAATCGCCCGATCATGCATTTCTCATCAACCAATTGTTTAAGGCGTTCACCAACCTGTTTGAGTAGTTGGTCTCCGACAGTGTGCCCATAAGTGTCATTAACTAATTTGAAGCCATCAAGGTCGACAAACATCAATTCAAAAGGTGAGCGATAGGCAATGCTGGTTTCTAGAAGTTTGGTGATGCCACGGCGATTATAAAGCTCCGTTAAACAGTCGTGTTCTGCGTTGTATCTGGCTTTTATCAGCTTCTCTTTTTGCTTTGTGGTACAGGTTAGGTTTAACAGCAGTTCGCTTTTATCAAAGAGCCACTTTCCTTGCACATCAAAATGGTGTGTCTTGCCATCTATTTCGCAGCTGACTTCTTCTAATATCTCTCGGCCTTTACGCACGGTAAACAGCCATTGTGCTGCTCTCTCTTCACTCGAAACGAATTCGGATAGGGTGCTAAACGGTGAGCCGTAGTTGTGAAAAAATGCGGAGTTAGCACTCACTACGCTTCCCGACTTATTAAACAGAAGGGAGAGGTTTGCACCATCAGAGCAAGCGAGGTCGTGCCTTAAGCTTCCTTCTTCAGCGACGACTTGTACCAACATACCCGTTCGACCATCGTGCAATGGGATCCCAGAAAACAGACATAATGCACGCTTCGAAATGTAGTTGGGAGTGAAGTTCCACCATGTCTTGATGCTTTCGTTGCGTAGAAATTGCCTTTGGTACTCTTCTAATGTCGCTTCGATTGCTTTTGACATCTCGACACTAAAGTCGCGTGATGTCAGCTCAAATAGAGATTCAGACTCCCACAGAGGAAGGGCGCTGCTGTTTGCCCAAGTTATTCTCTTATTATCAATGTCATATATCCAAATTGGACACTGGAGATGCTCGAAAGGTTGATAACTTGTCATCATATTGAACTCGGTGAACTGATATTTTGGTCGAACAGCGACCACCGAAATCGTGTGTTCGGTCGTCGCGTATCAAATTGAATTCTTGCCTTTAATCGCTGTTAAGAAACTGTTTTGAAGAACCGTAATGATCTACAGAACAACAAAGAGCTTAAGAACAGCAAAGCGCTACAAAAGAAACAGCGTGTTAAAGGTTCAGTGAGCGGATGATTTTAGTCACTTTACCTTCAGGGGTACTTTCGATGACATAGCCTTTCTTATCATCAAAAATCTCTCCGTCGATGAAGTGCCAACCATTTGGTTTTTGGATGATCTCTTTAGGAAAGCTCTCATCAAACATAGAGTGGTTTGGATAGACAGTTTCGATAGCTTCAAATAATAGCTGTGCTTCATCTTGATTGGTCACCACGAAGTCTTCTTTCAGGCACATCGTCAATTCAGGTAGAGGTTGAGTGGTGAAGGGTTCTGTCATCGAGCCTAAGACACCGTTATGTGCGTAAAAGCGGTATGAGCCAGAACTGCTCTCGCTTCCGTCTGGTGACTTAATGTAAGGCGTTGCACTGTAGAACTCACAGTTGAATACCATCTTTTGAATAATGCTGCTTTGTGGCGTGACCTGAATGTCTATCCAAGAGCTGACTTGCGCTTGAATCTGATTCACCATTTCTTGTTTATTGGTGTCTGCCATGAGTGGTGTTGAAACTAAAGCGGTGGTGGTCAGTAACAGTGAAAGCGTTTTATTCATCTTAAAATGGGCCCTGTAGAAGTGATTATTGCATAATATTGAATCTATTCATTAATTGGCTGAATGTTACTTTAAGAGGCTATTGCTTAACAGGATCTACCTCACGATGAAAAATGGAAAGCTCTGATCGTAGAGTTGGGTAATCGATTACCTTTGCTTGTAAGTCTATTTATTTGAATTTTTAATCTAATAAAATTGGTATTTACAGTGCTATTAACTGTTATGTCATTGGTGTACGGATAGTTGGTTTGATTGGGTTTTGTAAACACCTCAAATGTAAGTGAGCGTAAGAAAATAAAGCAAATGTAAGCGGGTGGTAGGCGATTAAAACACAGCAAATAATGTGCTCTGAAAGAGGAAACCTTGATAAACCAAGGCGCACTGGCTGTTGCTTCTCTATTTTGTAAACGTGTATGTACAAAAGTGATTACTATGTTTTGCGTACGGTAAATGTAGGGCTCTGATCGCAACATTGATGATCTATGACCAGTATATATACTGCCCTCGCTTTTAATAAATACTGGTGATAGGAATGTCAAAAACCAAAGTGCTCATTGTTGAAGATGACCAAGAGATAGCTCGTTTAACGACGCTTTACCTCGAAGCCGAAGGTTACAATGTTAGCGTTGTTCATGAAGGGAACTTGGCACTTGAAGCGATCCGAAGTATTGAACCTGATTTAGTGCTGTTGGACTTGATGCTCCCAGGGATGAGCGGCGCGCAGATTTGCCGTCAAGCCCGTGAGTTTTACAATGGAATGATTTTAGTGCTAACGGCTTCCGCTGATGAAATGAGCGAGGTCAGCTTGTTTAAATTTGGTGCGGACGATTACGTTGCCAAGCCGATTCGTGGCCATGCCTTGTTAGCGCGAATTGAAGCGTTATTGCGTCGAGCTGCTCCCGTAACAACTGCGCAAGAAACTACGGCTGAAAAACAGTGCGATATTGTAATCAACAGCTCTGCTCAAAGTGCCACGCTCTATGGCCAAAACCTCAAGCTTACTTCTGCTGAATTTGAAATCTTAAACCTTCTCGTTAATAACATCTGTCAGGTCGTGACTCGAGACCAGTGCTGTCAGCTATTTAGAGGAATTGATTACGCGTTTAATGATCGCTCGATTGATATGCGGGTGTCTGGATTACGCCGAAAGCTGCGCATTCACGCAAAAGACAAACAGTTGATTCGTACGGTTCGCAACAAGGGATACATGCTGGTTGCGTAAGTTCATTGCTACGAAGCTTCGCTCGGTTTCGATGTTTGCTCGCTTATACCTTGGGATTGTGACTGGGATGTCGGCAACGATATTTTTGTTTTTGAACCTTGGTGAAGGGCACATGCGACGCACCGAGATCGAAACCTTTCTCAATGATGGCATCTACTTTGCGGAGCAGTATGTTCGTCAACATAATCAAGAAAACTCACTCTATAAAGAGCTCGATAGAACAGGCTACCAACAATTTTATATCTTCAATTTACGCCTGTTGGAGAATTGGTCGGGCGAGGCGCCTTGCCAACAATGTGAGTTATACACAACCTTAAACGGTGTGCCGATATATCTAAGTGATGACAGCCTCTATTCGGCTGTGTTTCAGCTACCAAACTCTAAATTTAGTTTTGGGTTCAGTGAGGTAGGGGACTTCTTCTCTCCTGACATTGAATGGTATGAAGACTCAGAACGACACTTTTTGTTAGGGCTGTTATTGGCTGTGATCGTGGCGATTGGAGCAAGTGTTTACTTACCTGTGAGGCGTTTTCAAGAAAGAATAGAGTTGCTCGTCGAGAAGCAGAAACAGTTTGGTAAGGGCAAGCTTAGTACTCGATCTGACATGGACGACATCCATCCTGTTTCTGATTTGGCCAGCAGTTTTAACTTCATGGCTGAAGAGATTGAAAGCAAAGTAAAACAAAGTCATATCTTCGCTCAAGCTATCCCACACGAAGTGAGAACTCCGCTAAGTCGTATTCAACTAGCGACCGATATCCTAAGAAGGGGAGCACCCGATAATCATCAGGTTCTTTTCGATGACATTGATACCTACATTGAGGATATCAACGAGCTCACGTCAGAAATCATCATGCTTTCGAAGTTGAATGTCATGGATAACTCTTTCTTTGAGCTCGTTAAAGTGACCTCCGATCTTCGTGAGTATTGCCTAGACCGAATTCGTTACTCGAAACTAGAGAATGCCACCTTTGAATCTAAGGTACAGCTAGAGTGCAAGATTAAGTGTGACTGTTCAATGGCGCGCTTGGTGTTTGATAACGTTCTCAAGAATGCTGGCAATTACACACAAGACAAAGTGTGGATGACGTTAGATGAGAACTCAGAAAACTGGCTGGTGGTGATTGAAGATAATGGTTCTGGAATACCGGAGAATAAGCGTGATGAGGTATTTCTACCGTTCTCTCGACTAGACTCAAGCAGAACGTCGACCACCGGCGGATTGGGATTAGGCCTCGCGATTGCTCTATCTGCGGCTAAAAAGCTTTCTTGGGATATCAAAATCGACGACAGCAATTATGGTGGCGCCAAGTTCAGTATCGTGATTCCTAAAATCGCATAAGCAGTAGCTTTAAGAGCTCTTCAGGCTCGTCAAATAACAAAGCCACGGACTAATACCGTGGCTTTTTCATATTCCGATTTACAAGCGAGTGACTTCTTAGTTACTACTGCTTAGAGCTTAGAGCTTAGAGCTTAGAGCTTAGAGCTTAGAGCGATGAAGGCCATAAATAGCGTGGTCAATGATGCGACCATTCAAGTTTTCGTTACGCGTGATGATACCTTCTAACGTGAAATGTAAGCGCTCACATACCTTACGGCTGCTTTGGTTACCGGTTGCGGCTGATATCTCGACCTTTTCCATATCTAACTCATTGAAAGCAATATCAATCAGCTTCTGGACAACTCGAGTCACAATCCCCTTTCCTTGGTATGCCTCAGATAACCAATAACCTATCGTCACCTTTTGCTTATCATGGTCAATGGTATTGAAACTGCAGTTACCGACGACCTTGTCTTGATACACGATCGCACAGGTCATACTTTTCCCTTCCGCATAATCGTGTAGCGAGCGTTGGATGAAGATCCTAAAGTCTTGCTCGGTTTTACAATGTGGCGGCCACACGAGCCATTGGCTTAGGTACTCATTCTGGCTTTGTGAGATTTCCGCGTAGTGAGAAGCGAAGCTCTCTTCAACCAATGCGATGGAGAGTTCGTTGTCGATAACCGTTTTAAACATGTCTTTCCTTTTCTTATGGCTGCTTAATTTAAGCGAATCTTAGTCGGCAGGCTATAATGTCGCATGATTTTTAATATGCAACCACTTGTAGCACGGATTTTTCGTGATACGTTAGTTCTATCACGAAACTCATTAAACCTTACAATAGTTGTGTATATAATCATTAGCTATGCATTAGTATTAGCGGCCTAAATATATAAAAACTATAAAAATGCTAGGCTTAAATAATGAATCAACATTGCCAGGACGTGACCGTGGACCTAAGGAAGGCTCTATTCGGTATTGCTAAGGCGCTTGATAACGTCGGTTTCGAAAGCAAAAATCATGGACAGAGAGTGGGCTACATCGCGTATCGATGTGCTCTGAGTGTGGGGTGGGAAGAAGAGCAAGCGCAGCTCGCGTTTTCGTTAGGCTTGATTCACGACTGTGGTGTTTCGCAAATTGATGAACAGCTCAGCTTAACGTCTGGGTTTGTACCCGACTCAAGCTATCACCATTGTCAAAAGGGCTACCAAATATTAAAAGAGTGCCCAGTTCTTTCTATATTCGCTAAGCCGGTTCTTTATCATCATACTCCGTGGTCTGAGCTAAAGGCTATTCATATCAGCGAGTTAGAAAAAGAGCTAGCTGCCATCGTGATGCTTGCCGATAGGGTCGATTATCTATACGGCATAACCTCTTCTGATCGTTATGGAAACCTAACACCCGATGGCAAAGCGAGCATCATTGAACGTTTGACTGAACAAGCCGATGAGATGTTCGAAACCAACCTTGTTCAACACATGTGTGAGTTGGTCGATCTGGATGATTTCTGGTTTTCTATGGAGATCCCATACATCGAGAACATGAGGGATAATTTTGAGCCTGTGCCATTCTTCTCTCAACAGATGTCGCTGGATGAGACGGTGGCCTTTGCCGAATTTATTGCCAACGTTGTTGATACCAAAAGTTCGTTTACCTTTAAGCACTCTTTGAAGGTTGGGCAGCTTTCTGAATACCTCGCTAAACAATTGGGCTATTCATACACCACTCAGCGTAAACTCTATCTGGCTGGGTTGGTTCATGATATCGGTAAACTGCAAACCCCTAATGACATTCTGCATAAGCCGGATTTGCTGACCGAAGAAGAGTATTGCTGTATTAAACGCCATGCAACGGACACTCGATTCGCACTGCAGGAGTTGTTCAGTTCTCCTCAAGTTTGTCAGTGGGCATCTAATCACCATGAAAGGTTAGATGGTTCGGGTTACCCAATGGGCAAAACGGCGGAAGAGTTGGATCAACCCAGTCGAATTGTTGCTGTGGTGGATGTGTTTCAAGCGCTGACTCAGTCTCGCCCTTATCGTGCAGGTATGACGTTAGAAGAAACACTCGCTATTTTGACGGACTACGTTGATAACTTTAAGTTGGATCGAGAAGTGTTTGAGTGCCTTAATAAACACGCGCAATATTGCTTTGAATTATCGACAGATAAACGAATGTACGCGTTTTAACGCCACTGAATGCTTTCGAGGTGTGATGCCCTAACTCATATTCGATGAGAAATGACCAAGCCCCCGAAACAGAAAAGCGATAGCCGAGGCTATCGCTTTTTTCATGGGGGCTTATCAGGATCTTTATATCGAGATTAGTATCGTTTTAAGATCTCGATGATCGCTTGCTCAGTTTCCGCTGCGATGATGGCATCAATGTCATCATCATTTTGGAACAACTCTGATAGCGCCATAATCGTATGGATGTGGCTATCTGAGTCCATCGCCGCCAGAGTAATCGAAAGGTAAACGTCACCGTTGTCTTCTGACTCTAAATCAACACCCTTCTTGAATACCGTTACTTGCAGTGATGCTTCGTTCACACCATCTTCAGGGCGAGCATGAGGCATCGCAATCTTTGGTGCTAGAACATAGTACGCGCCAATGTCCTTATGCTTTTGCTTGATAGCTTCAACATAGCTTGCTTCAATTTTGTTGCTTGCTAGCAGTGTTGAACAAGTCACATCAATTGCTGCATCAACCGTTAGGTTTTCTTCTGAGTTGATGATAACGCCTTGGTTACCAATTAAATCGAATAGGCTCATGAAACAATCCACCCTAGAATCAGACCAACTACACCGAAGTCGAAGTCAGCAAATGTTGTTGCTTCAAGACCAAGACCACCTAGAACTGGAAGCAGCAGCATTGGTAGGAAAGAGATACATAGGCCTTGTGTGAATGAGCCTAGAACCGCACCACGTAGACCGCCAGTTGCGTTACCGTAAACGCCCGCTGCACCACCTACGAAGAAGTGAGGAACAACGCCCGCTACAATGATTGTCCAGCCAAGTGCGCCTTGAACTGCCATTGCTAGTAGACCAGCAGCAAAAGAACAAAGGAAACCGATAAGTACCGCGTTTGGCGCTACAGGGAATACCATTGGGCAGTCTAGAGCAGGTTTCGCACCCGGTACTAGCTTGTCAGAGATACCTTTAAATGCAGGAACGATTTCAGCAATCAGCATCTTCACACCTTGTAGTACGATGTACACGCCGCCGGCAAACACAAGAGACTGCATGAAGGTGAACACTACCCAGTTTTGACCATTTGAAACGGTTTCAACAAAGTCACCGCCAGCAACAATAGAAGCAAACATGAAGAAGATTGCCATTGTTGTTGCTACTGCTACAGGTGTATCACGCAGGAACATTAAGCTCTTAGGTACGTTGATGTCTTCTGTTGATTTTGAAGTGTCACCAAACTTGCTACCAATGTAACCCGATACTAAGTATGAGAACGTTGAGAAGTGACCCATCGCTAGCTGATCAGTACCCATCACTTTCTCTGTGTATTTTTGAGCAAGTGCAGGCATGATAACCATCAGTGAACCCACAATGATCGAGCCGATTGCAACTAGAGCAGTGCCTTCAATGTTAGCTGTAGACAGGATTACCGCTACCAGCATAGACATGAACATTGTGTGGTGACCCGTTAAGAAAATATATTTTAGAGGAGTAATACGAGCCAATAAAATATTCACAACGAATGCGAAGAACATAATTAGAGCCATTTCATAACCGAATGCTTCTTGTGCTAATGCAACAATTGCTTCGTTATTTGGAATAACACCACTTACGCCGAATGCTTCAGTAAATACAACTGAGAAGTTATTTAGTGCGCCAACAAGAGCGCCAGCACCAAAACCTAAAATTAGGAAACCCATTACGGTTTTAATTGTGCCTTTTAGAATGGTAGAAACATCTGCTTTTTGTGCAACTAGGCCAATAAAAGCAATTAAACCTACCATGATCGCCGGCTCTTTTAATAAGCCGAGCATGAACTCGAAAAAGTTTTGCATAATTTTGACCTTACATGAAAGTTTTTAGTTGTTCTTCAATTGATGCTTTGTCAAAAATATTTTTAAGGCTGATGATGTTCTCTTTACCAGCGTCTTTTAGTTGGTTTGCAACGTCTGTTGCTGCAACCCAAATATCCGCATTGCTTGATGCTGCAGATGATAGATCTTCGTGATCAACTTCTGCTTCGAAACCGATTTTTTTAGCGACTTCTTTTACTGCCATTTCCATCATTAGAGAAGTACCAAGGCCGTTACCGCAAACTACAAGAATCTTTTTCATAATATTTGTCTCAATTGGATTTTAGGGGTTGAGAAACTTCGTTCTCTTATTGTGTGAGAGCATAGTAATGGAAATATTCAGATTTCAATAAGATCTACATCACAAAGCCAAAATGAGATTGTGATGTAGATCTCGTTAATTTGTAGTAAAGATCCAGAGTGAGACTTTGATCAAATTTAACTTTTCACTCGAATATGCAACGTATTTTATTGAGAAAGGCGGGCTTAATTAATTTTTATATCAGAATATAAATCTATAGAGGCTTTATTGTAGAAAATAGAGAATTAATCGTATCGACCGTAGTCAGTAAGCATTTTCTTAAGCATGCTATTAACGTCTTTGGTCTTTTTATTTCTTTTAGTCAGTTGGCTAAGAGAGGTTGGTTTTGGTGAGGCAACATTTTCACTGTCGACTTCTTCAGTTTTATCTTTCATTTTCTGTACGGCAGGCAATAACATTCTAATTTCTTCGTTATTGGCATTGGTCAGGACGACAATATTTTCAGATTCAACTTGAGTAATGGTTAATATCCCGTGTTTAACCGATTCAACCTTTTCACCAATCATAATTGATTCAGGCGCAACAGAACGATCGGTGAGTTGACCTGTACGTAATTTCGCCGCACTAATAGCGCGGATATTTCCGGTATTTTCAAACGCGACAATAACAGTATAGGTATTATAATATTCAACTACTGTCACATAGCCGTGTCTATTTGTTTTGAATCTAGCTCCATTGTTCATGTCGTGCGGAGCTTCCATTTTCTTCACGTGTTTCCTCTCTTAGTCTCAATGGCTGTTATATCTAATCAGCTCTATTGGTATTTTATAGATAATTATTTGGTGAGATCACACAAAGTATATACGCATCTAAACTTAAGATGAATCTTGAAGTCTCGGGAAATGAGGCAGAGCACAGAAAAGTAGTAAGAATCACACAGAATTAACCGAGTGATTACGCTCACACACTTAAAGACTTAACATTACAAATTCAACTCCCTACAGATTGTTTACAGTTTTGAAGCACGAAAATGACGACAAACAATACATTTTGGCTAATCCTTGACCGCGCGATCGTTTGCGTTAAAAAATGTGATGAAAGTCTCACTTAACTGTTTATACTTCTTTTCCGGTTTTAAGCCGGTGCTTAGCCAATACAAGCCGTCACATGGATATGTGAATGACCCCACGGACCGGACCAGCTACGTTCCACTGCTTGTATAAGGTGATTTTTTACATGAACAACTCGTTGTTACATTCGCTAACCCTGTTAGCTCCTTCATCGCGTAGCGTTTTGCTTGCGGTTCTTTGTCCTGTTCCTTTGATGTCATTTGCTTGGCTCATGTTCACTCTTTAAGGATTACTAGGACACATTATGAATATTCTATTTGGTTTTGTCGGTGTTCTTGCACTGATTGCTTGCGCGTACCTGCTATCTGAAAGTCGTTCTTCAATTAACTGGAAAACGGTCTCTCGTGCACTATTACTTCAAATCGGATTTGCAGCCTTAGTATTGTATTTCCCATGGGGACAATTGGCGCTAACAAGCCTAAGTAATGGTGTTTCTAGCCTGCTTGGTTTTGCAGACGTTGGTATCGCATTCCTTTTCGGTGACCTTGCTACTGAAGGCTTCATTTTCGCGGTTCGCGTGCTTCCAATCATTATCTTCTTCAGTGCTTTGATTTCTGCGCTTTATTACTTAGGCGTTATGCAAAAAGTGATTCAAATCTTGGGCGGAGCGGTGCAAAAACTGCTGGGTACAAGTAAAGCTGAATCTCTGGTTGCGACAGGTAATATCTTCCTTTCTCAGGGTGAGTCTCCTCTTCTAATTCGTCCCTTTTTAAAGTCTATGACTCGTTCGGAACTGTTTGCTGTAATGGCCGGTGGTATGGCGTCGGTAGCGGGTAGTGTACTTGGTGGTTATGCTGGCCTCGGTGTTGAGCTTAAATACCTTATCGCTGCAAGCTTTATGGCGGCTCCGGGCAGTCTGTTAATGGCGAAGATCATCGTTCCTGAGCGCAGCACACCAAGTGATTACGACCATATCGAACTAGATAAAGCAGACCAAAGCAACGTGATTGATGCATTGGCAAGCGGCGCGATGAACGGTATGAAGGTTGCGGTAGCGGTTGGTACTATGTTGGTTGCCTTCGTGAGTGTGATTGCGATGGTCAACACTGGCCTAGAAAGCCTAGGTGAAACGTTCGGTTTTGCGGGTATTACGCTGCAAGCTATCTTCGGTTACCTGTTCTCGCCTCTTGCATGGCTAATCGGTATCCCAAGTGATGAAGTATTGATGGCAGGTTCTTACATCGGTCAGAAGATCGTTATGAACGAGTTTGTTGCTTTCATCGACTTCGTTGAGAACAAAGCGCTACTATCTGAACACAGCCAAGTAATCGTGACTTTTGCTCTGTGTGGCTTTGCTAACATTGGTTCTATCGCAATTCAGTTAGGTTCAATCGGTGTTATGGCACCAGAGCGCCGTGCTGAAGTTGCAAACTTAGGTTTGAAGGCTGTAGCTGCTGGTACGCTAGCAAACCTAATGAGTGCATGCTTAGCGGGTATTTTCATCCTGCTTTAAGCTAGATTCAGTTAAAGCGGACACTTTGCTTACGGAGTTAACGTAAGAAGGGTGTCCGCTTTTTTGTGCCTGCTAATCAAGCGAACTTAGGTTTTCGTTGTCGAGTGCCATTTGCCTGTCGTGACTAAAAGCTCACTCGGAAGAGTAATAGAGCCAGTTCCTTTTATCCGATATACTTGAATATCATCAGGTTGCGATTAATAGTATTCGGCTTCGATTAAGAACATTCGATTTCGATTGAGAATATTCGGTTCCGACTAAGCATATCCGCTTTCGACTAGGAACAATGGCAACCAAGCTAAATTAATCAAGGGTCTCTCCATGAACATTCGCGTTCTCATCGGTCTTATTGTTACCTTCATTGGCTTGTTTGCGATGGTTTACCTAATTGCTGGCGGCGCTCAGTTTCCTATCTACCAGTGGCCAAAAGAGGCTTATCTCGGTTTGGTGTTCAGCGTCGTGTGGGGGGCTGGTGTCGCAGCGTCTGTAGCGTATTTCTTCTCGGCATTGGTATTTGTCACTGTCGCCGTGGTTTGCTATGCGATCGGTTATAAAATCGGTGGGCTCTTTTCAAGCAAGTCAGAAGCGTAAAGCTGAAGTTTAAACGTACGCTTTTTGTATTTTCTTTTGGGGTTAACGTTCGCCTTAACCCTCTCTTAACCCCCAGCTCGTTATCTTGTCTCCATTCTTACAGGAGACAAGAAGATGAAATTGAATCTTCCTTTAAAACATTCCCTTATTTCACTTGCTCTAATCGGATTGATGGGTTGCACGACAACCAGTCAGGCCGACTATGTTTCACTCGCTGAGCAAAGCACTAATCAGACACAACAAAGCTTACTCGCAGAGCTGATTCAACAGGCTTCTAGTGATCAAGCGTCGACTCAACAAGATCTAGACGCTGAAAACCTACAACTGACCGATTTAGTGAATGCACCGGAGCTCGATCTCTATATCGAGCGCGCTCTGCAGAACAGCCCAAGCCTCCAACAAAGCATTACAGCACTCAAAATAGCTTATGCGCAGCAAGGTGTAACTTCAGGTGATCGCTTACCAACCGTCGATGCGAGCTTTTCTGGTCAAGCTGACGAAGGCACTAACGGCTCAAGCACTACTGAAACCTACACCACTGATGTCACGGTTGGTTGGGAGCTCGATCTATGGCAGAAGCTTGCAGACACAAACAACGCCGCTTTGAAAGACATTGCGACGTCTCAGGCTAACCTTCAGGGCGCTCAAGATCTTTTGGTCGCGAGTGTGATGAGAGGTTGGCTTGATATCAGTTTGAAGCAACAGCTTGTTGATATTGAAACGCAGCGTTTGGTGATTCTAGAAAACAATGAAGAACTTGTTTTAGAACGTTATCGAGCAGGGCTAGGTAGCCTTGAAGATCTAGATAATGCAAAAACCAGCAGCGCATCGACTCAAGCAACCTTAGCTGATTACCGTGAGCAGCTTGCACAAAGTCGACGTGAGTTGGTTTTGTTAACAGGGCAATGGAGTGGGGAGTCTGATGAGCTATCGCTTGCTGAGCTCGGTTCATTCCCAACCATCATTAATCCGCTAGAAAACATGCCGACACAAGATCTAGCAGGTCGTCCCGATCTTCAAGCCGCTTTCTTTAATATCGAAGCAGAAACATTGCGTGCTGACGCGGCGTACAAAGCGATGCTGCCATCTATCAGCTTATCTGCCAGCCTAACCGATATGGCGGATTCTCCGAGCGAAGCTCTGCTTACCGGGCCTTTGTGGAGTGCGCTTGGCCAAGTGTCAGCACCACTGTTTCAAGGTGGCAAGCTAAAAGCACAGGCAGAAATTGCTGACCTAACCACAGAAACCAGCTACTGGGCTTACCAAGAGACACTGCTCAATGCGGTGAATGAAGTGGAAAATGCGATGGGGCAAGAGTCCTCATTAACGCTTCAACAGCAACACCTAACGAACGCCTTGGTAAGCGCACAACGCAGCTTCACCAGCTATGAAGAGAAATACCGTCAGGGTTTGGTCGACATTTTTGATCTACTTACTGTTCAGCAGCAAACCTATGACCTTGAAGCGCAGTTAACACAAACCATTTATAACCGTCTCGTAAACCGAATTGATTTAGGCCTAGCTCTGGGCTTGGGAGTATCTTCATGAAACTGAACACCATCACAATTGCAATCACCTTAGTTGCTGGTTCAAGCATTTTTGCTGCCCTTGCTTACAACGGTTCACAAGTGGCTCCTACTCCTCAAAAGACGAATGAACTAACGGTTTCAGAGCCTAAAGCTACGCCTATTCAAACCAAGTCTATTGATACGACGACTTTGCCTGCTTCACAACAACAGCAAGTCTCTGTGGTACTTGCCACTCTCGGTGACTACCAAGCAGAAGTGGTGGGGTACGGAGAAGCGAAGTCGCGTTACGAGCTGATGTTTTCGACGGAAGTTGGTGGTCGAGTAGAGACAATCAGCTCGCAGTTTGAAACAGGGCAAGTGATTGGCCAAGGTGAAGTGATCGCTAATATCGATTCGACCAGTTACCAACAAGCGGTAACCCAAGCGAAGGCGAATGTTGCTCAAGCTCAACTGGATTTGTTGGAAGAGCAGAGACAAGGCGAACAAGCTAAGTCTGAATGGCAACGCTCTGGTTTGTCTGGTGAGCCGGATTCACCTTTAGTATTACGCGAACCACAACTGGCACAAGTAACAGCAGCCTTGGAGAACGCCAAGCTTGAATTGGTGAAGGCTGAGCAAGACCTCGAAAAAACAACCTTGGTTGCCCCTTTTGATTCGTTGGTCGTGAGCCGTGATGTTCAACCGGGAAGCTACGCACAAACGGGCGCTCAGATAGCCACGTTATACAGCGTTGATGAGGTTGAGGTCTCTGTTCCCCTTTCTGAAAGCCAATGGTTGAGTTTGCCAAGCAGCGATAACACACAATTGAAAGAGCAGCCGTGGCCAGTGACGCTATCGAGTTCTGATGGTCAATTCCAATGGCAAGGTTATGTGGAGCGAGTAGAGCAGCACTTACAACAAGACACGCGTCAGCGCTCATTGATCGTGAAAGTCGATAATCCTTTGGAGCAAGAGAAGGATCTTTATCCAGGAACGTTCGTACAAGCGACGATCTCGGGTAAGCAGTTAACTCAATTGTGGGAGCTTCCGGCTTCTGCACTTTCGCAACAAGGTGACCTGTGGTTTGTGGATGATAGCGGTCAACTTTCGAAATCAAACGCGAATGTTGAATTTGAAAAGGGTGGTTTGATTTACATCGATCCTACCAAATTGAGCCTGGAAATTGGTGACAGTGTACAAGTGGTTAAGCGTCCGTTAAGCAGCTTTAAAGCGGGCATGGTCGTTCTGGCTAAGGCGGAGGGTTAGTCATGTCTCATGAGTTGAAACCGAATAACCAAGCGGACAGTAACCAGAAGTCAACTAAACCACATACTGGCGCAATCGCATGGTTCGCGAATAACTCTGTAGCGGCGAATTTGTTGTTAGTGGGCGTGATCATCATCGGTCTTTTATCGCTTAACACGTTACGTAAAGAAGCATTTCCGAGCCTAGAACCCGATGTGGTAACTGTATCTGTAACCTATGACAGTGGTGACCCTGTTCAGGCGGAAGAAGGCCTAGCGATTAAGATTGAAGATGCGTTAGAAACCGTGCCGGGCATTAAGCGTATTACGTCAACGTCTGATGCGAATGGTAGCCATGTTTCGATTGAAAAAACGAGCACTTACGATCTTGATACCCTATTAGCCGACGTAAAAACCAAGGTAGATGCGATCAATAACCTGCCTTCTGGCGCTGATAATCCTGTGATTGATAAAGCTCGCATGCAAGATCATGCCTTATGGGTACAGCTTTATGGGGATGCGGACAGAGCAACGCTGCAGAGCTTAGCCGAGCAATTGAAATCAGATCTACTGAGCCAGTCATCCATTCGTGATTTGGAAATCAAAGCCAAAGCCGATCCTATGATCTCGGTTGAGGTTGATGAGAACAAGCTACAGGCTTACGGCTTAACTCTGACTGACGTTTCTGAAGCGATCAATGCGGAATCTTCTGCGGCTATCTCGACTAGCCTTCGCAATGGCGAAAAAACGGTTCGTTTGAAGGTTTCTGAACAGGCGTATGAGATCCAAGATTTCAACGCGATTCCGGTGATGACGACGACTGACGGTACGCAAATTACCTTGGGCGACATTGCCAATGTAGAAGACATGTTCGCCGACGACACTTTCATGCTGTCTCGCTATAACCAACAGAATGCGATGGCAATTCAGATCGTGATGGATGAATACGGAGACGTCGTCAGCATTGTTGAGCAAGCAGAGAAAGTGGTAGAGCGCTGGGAGAACAGCAACATGCTGCCGAGCGATGTAGAAATCGAAACTTGGTACGACAAAAGTACCATGATCAAAGACCGCTTAAGCCTATTGATGAAGAACGCGCTCACCGGTATCGCTTTGGTGTTCATGGTGTTAGCGGTATTCCTAAACGTACGTGTCGCTTTCTGGGTAGCAGCTGGCTTACCGTTTGTCTTTTTTGGCACCATGTTCTTCATGACAGATACCTTCATGGGGTTAACCATCAATGAAATGACCACCTTTGGTTTTATTATGGCGCTCGGGATAGTGGTCGATGATGCGGTGGTGGTTGGGGAAAGTATCTATTCCACGCGCAAAGAAGAAGGCGATTCGATAGGCAGTACTATTCGAGGCACCATGAAGGTGGCATCACCAACTATATTTGGTGTGTTAACGACGGTTGTTGCCTTCTTAGCGTTAGCGAATGTTGACGGTAAAATGGGGCAAATTTACGCTCAATTCGGCACGGTCGTGACTATCTGTTTGTTGCTGTCTTTGGTTGAGTCTAAGTTCATTCTGCCATCGCACCTTGCACACATTAATACCAAGCGCAGTGAGAAGAAGGGATTGTGGGCACGCGTTCAACATGCTGCCGATACTGGGCTAGGTTGGTTTAATAAGCGTATCTACTGCCCCGCAATTGAATGGGCGCTGAAACTACGTTATGCGGTAGTGATGGTTTTCTTGTCATTGCTTATTTTAGTTGCTGGGTTACCAATGAAGGGTGCGGTTCGTGTAGCGTTCTTCCCTGATATGCCGGGCGATACAGTAACTGCCGATATGTCGATGCAAAACGACGCGAGCTTTGGTCAAACACAACAAAACTTGTTGGTGCTTGAAGCGGCGGCAACCCAAACGGATGAAACTCTGAGAGCCCAATACGGTGCTCAAGATAAAGCGTCTAAGCTGTTGAGTCTTCAAGTTATCGCGGATGCCGATGATTCTGGCCAAGTGAAAATTGAATTGGACAGCGACAGTGTCTACACATCGAACGAGTTTGCTGATGCTTGGCAAGAAACTGTGGGCCAGATGGAAGGGGTTAAGAAGCTCAAGATCTTGTCTAAAATGGAGATGGTCGACAACTTCAAAGTTGAATTGAAAGCGTGGAACGAAGAATCAGTGACTGCGGCGGGCAATGAATTCTTAACCAAGCTGCAAGCGATTGAAGGTGTGAGTGGTATTGACCATAACTTGGATCTTGGTGAGCCTCAGTATCGTTTCGAATTAACACAACAAGGCCGTGCGTTAGGTTTCGATACGGCAAGCCTTTCGCAACAAGTATTACAGGCGTTTGGTGGTGATATCGTTCAGCAATTCCAGCGTGGTAAGGATGAGGTAAAAGTTCGAGTTCGTTACCCAGAATCGGATCGCCAAACCATTGCGGATATCAAGCAAGCGAGCGTGAGAACCAACGACGGTACCGTGGTGCCTTTGAGCACTGTTGCTGAAGTATATTCTGATTACCAAGTATCAGAGATCACACGTATTGATAGCCAACGAGCGGTGTACATCAGTGCAGTATTAGATAAAGACGTGGTTGCACCTGCTGAGCTTGTTCATCAGTTGCAAGATACATTAGTGCCTGATCTAGAGGCGCAATATCCGGGGTTAACGGTCGACTTTGCTGGCGAAACGGAAGAGCAAGAAGAGACAGCTAGTTCAATGATGAGTATGTTCATACTTGCCATGATAGCGATTTATACGCTGCTTGCTATCCCGCTGAAGTCTTACATTCAACCAGTGATCATCATGACAGCGATTCCATTTGGTATTGTTGGGGCAATCCTAGGACACTGGTGGAATGACTTAACAATCAGTATCCTATCGTTAAACGGTATTCTCGCGTTGAGTGGTGTGGTGGTGAACGACAGCTTGTTGTTGGTATCTCGTTTTAACGAACTAATCAAAGAGCAGGGCAAGTCGGTTCACGATGCGATTGTTGAAGCGTGTTCTGGTCGACTAAGAGCGGTATTACTTACATCGGTCACGACGTTTGCAGGTTTGACGCCACTATTAAGTGAAACGTCTTTGCAGGCTCAGTTCCTGATCCCTGCGGCAGCGGCGCTAGGCTACGGTATTTTGTTTGCGACGTTTATTACGCTGATTCTGACACCTGCATTGTTAATGATTCAGTGTGAGATTAAGTCTCTGATTCTTAAAGTCACAAATCGAGTCAAAGGCGTTGAACAAACGGCTTAACAATGGCTAAGCTAATGATGATATCTAGGCTGATAAATATCGAGATATCATCAGCTGCATCGGTCTAGGTTCGTTACCGAACAAGATATTAAAGATCACTACAAAGCTACACTACAACTAACAATAGAGGTCGTCATGATGGCAGAATCCGTCACTAATAAACTCACAGATAAGCTTCAATTGCTTTTGGTTGAAGACGACCTTGATTTAGCCACTGCGGTTATTGATTACCTCGATTTAGAAGATATCCAGTGCGATCATGCAGCGAATGGTTTAGCTGGGCTCAATCTAATTGAAACTAATCGCTATGATGCGGTAATTCTCGATCTCAATTTACCTAAAATGAACGGCTTGCAGGTGTGTGAGAACCTCAGAGCGCAGGGTATTGATACACCCGTTTTGATGCTTACTGCACGTGATACGCTTGATGATAAGCTGACAGGCTTTTCAAAAGGGGCCGATGATTACCTCGTGAAACCTTTTGCAATGGAAGAGTTGATTGTTCGAGTACAAGTGTTGGCGAAGCGACGCAGTGGTCAGGTTCGTCGCTTGTCGGTAAGCGATTTGGAAATCGATCTCAAACAGCATCAAGCCTATCGCGATAATTCTCCCCTAAAACTTTCACCTACAGCTCTGAAAATATTAGAAATCCTGATGCGCTCTAGCCCTAACCCTGTTTCTCGCGAGACCATCATGCAGGGCGTGTGGGGCGACGATCAACCAGACAGTAACAGCTTGAAAGTGCATATCTTCAATCTGCGTAAACAAGTGGATGCGGACCAAGACAATAAGCTGCTGCATACCATTGCGGGGAAAGGGTTTGCGATTAAGGAGTTACGACAAGCATGAAGATCAGACCAAGCCTAAGGATCTACGTTTTATTGGCGATTCTGGTTACAGGTGTCACGACGATTCTGGTTCTTTCTGCGTTGAGCGTAAACTATTTTGTCTCTGGGATGGATATCGCGATGCGTGGCTCTATGATTGCCCAAGCGCAACAAGATGCGGTGAAGGCGGGCAAGCCTATGACCAATCAAGAATTTACGGTGGCGACCCAATGGAGCGACTTGCCACAAAGTATTCAGAACAACCTTGACCAGAACGAACTGCAATTCAACCGCATGACCAAAATAATCATTGGTAAATCTATATTCTCACCTCCCGAGAAAGGCTATTTCGCCATGAAGGTGATGAAAGGTAATGAAGTTCGTTATGTTTCTGCGGTGTTTGCTCAAAAACATGACCCTTTCATTAATGATGAAGGGCTTCCGCACTTTATCACGATTTTTTTGACCGCACTGGGTGCGATTGTATTGTTTTTCGTTATATTGGTTTTGGTGTTACGTAAGGTGGCATCGCCTGTTGAGCAGCTAAAGAACTGGGCCAAATCGCTAGATAAAGATAACCTCAATGAACCGACACCTGATTTTCACTTCAGTGAACTGAACACCTTGGCTAACATCATTCGTGATAGTTTGAGTTCGGTTCAAAACAGCTTAGAACGAGAGCAGAAATTTTTGGGTTACGCGAGCCACGAATTACGTACTCCTATTGCGGTCACAAGAACAAATAGTGAATTGCTAGAGAAGTTGATTCAAAAGGGAAAGAGCCCAGAAAAGCAGCTTGAAGTGATAGACCGAATCAAGCGCGCGGGTTTCACCATGACAGACCTGACAGAAACCTTGTTGTGGCTTACTCGACAACAAGACAAAGATCTGCCTCTAGAAAACATACATCTCGGCGAACTGCTGCAACAAATAAACCACGATTTAAGCTATCTATTGAATGGCAAAGCCGTGGCTGTGAATCTTGAAAGCGACGACACACAATGTCAGTTGCCAGTCGGACTCACTCGCATCGTGCTGACCAATTTGATTCGCAATGCTTTCCAACACACAGGAAGCGGTACCGTGGGCATCGTTCAGGTAGGCTCGAAAGTCACCATTGTTAATCACAACACTGACGGCACTATAGAAGACAATCATTTGGGCTTTGGTCTAGGGTTAGAGCTCACCGAAAAGCTGCTCGCGCAATATCAATGGCAATACCATAACCAAGAGCTGGCTGGTGGTCGTGAAGTGTGGGTGGATTTCTCGTAATGCACTGGCTCGATCGTTGGAAGGTGTATCGCTATCACCGAAAGCAGACTAACCGCTCGAATGGCGACAAGGCTAAAGCTTTAGGTTGGACTAGCGAAGAGAGCCAATTGTGTCGCTTTGAAGTAATCGCTCGTGCGGCGGACTTCGAAAAGAAGAGTGTTTTAGATTTGGGGTGCGGCTATGGCGAGCTGTTTGAGCTGCTCGACAGTATCTATCGTATTCAATCTTACACTGGCGTAGACCAACACGCAGGCTTTCTAAAGAAGGCGAAGCAAAACTACACAGAAGATCGTTGTCAGTTTTTGTCGGGTGATATGAGCAAAATGAGCTTTGAGGTGCACGACATTGTCATCGCCAGTGGTTCACTGAACTACATCTCTCGTGATTCTGATTATCTGACAAACATGATTACTCGCATGTATGAATTGGCGAATCAGACGGTGATTTTTAATCTTCTCGACTCAAGCCAATATCCTTCACGTAATACCTTGATGAGTTATCACCCTCAGGGCGTGTATCGCTTCTGTAAAACGCTTTGTGAGGATGTTTCTTTAATAGAAGGTTACGCAGAAGGGGATTTTACGATAGTGATGAACAAAGTCTGCCTCTGAACTCAAACCTAAGCCAGAAAGAAATGATGGTGTCGTTAGAACTAAAAAAGCCGCATGCTTTGAAAGGTGTGCGGCTTTTTGGTTTCTTAGACCAATCTAGGCTACGTTGGCTGCTAGTTCTTCTGCTGCTGGTTTTTAATGAGTCCGTAAGGGATGTTAGTAAACACCTTAGGGTTGCCCTCATAAGTCGGCGCTTCATTCACTTGCTGCCAATCGAGTAGCATGATTGCTAGCACGTTGCGGTGTTCACCGTACTCAAGGTCAAAATCACCGGTGATCGAAGGGATCATGCCTTGTTTCTCATCGATTGAAGCTTGAATCGCGAGTCGAGTTTTCTCTACAACTGGGTCATTTTCTAAACCTGCCAACAAGAAGGTTAATCCAACCTCAGCAATCACATCTTCTTTCGCACGAAGCAGAATCGTATCGATGTTTTCTCTAAAGTAATCGTAGATCCATTGATGGTCTTGTTCGCTTACTTGATGCTGATAGTATTCGGAGTCGCCAAAGATCACATGTGTCATACCATAGATCTTATTGCCGTATTGCTGGCTTGAAAGCTTTCTGTCTTTATCGTCTGGGTATGCTTTTTTGAAGGTATCGACAAACTCATCAACGACATCCTGCTCACCCAGTTGGCGCAACCAGTAAACCTGATTCGCTAACTGAGCAGCCCATGCTTTCACCATGTCTTCATTGGTCACGTATCGAGAGAAGTCATAGCGACGAATGATTTCGCGCAGCTTGGCATCGTTCTTGTGTTCTAAACCGTATTCATTAGCACGAGCCATGGAGCCTAGCAGGTCAACACCAAGATAAAGGTATTCAGGCATGTGTTTGGTGATGTTATAGCGTCGAATACTGCGTTCATCGTTATCACCAATATAAGATGCAACTCGCTTCTCTGAGTAGAGTACGATTTGTTCCATGGTTTGAACGTCATTCGACAGGGTGCTGAGCTTGCTTGCCACTCGTGCCATATCACTCCACACCGCCGCTGAATACTTATCGTCTAGTGTTTGGCGATACATGCGCAGCCCGTAGTGGCCTTCTTTGAATGCAGGCAGAGTGTAAAGCTGGCTTTCGTAGGTGGTGCGAATGAGGTCAGCAGATTGCTTGAAAGATTGTTCTTGAGAGTTGAGCGAATCTGCTTGGGATTGAACGCTCGCTGCGGTTGGCGCTTGAACGTTTTCTTGTGCGTGAACGGCAACGGCAACCGAGGCTGATAGCAATGTACACAGTGTGATAGTTTTTAACTTCATGTCGTGAGGTACCAAGCTGATTATTAGTCTATGTAAAATAACATTGATGAATCCTTTAATGTAAGCGTTGAGTCAATACAATGTAAGCTTTATAAGGTTCACTAACCCTTTTTGATTAAACCATTCGTTTAGTAAAGAAGTTTGAAGTGATGGATCACTCAATATTTGATAGTTAGTCGACGTTAGTATGGATTTTTAATGACTTAGCGGCATACTGGGGCAATAAGCCAGAAATGAGCCGTTATAAGGCAGTATATAGAACAATAGTGTTAGAGGTTCGTAAATGCCAAGTGGTTCTAGCAAGCAGTGGTCTGCCAGAGTAGTAGCTTTTCTTTTTTTCCTTGCGATAGTAAGCGCAATTGAGTTCTTTCATGCCAAGCAATTAACTTTTCTTAAAAACGAATCGTATTCAGAGGCAAAAAAGCAACTATCCATTATTCGTTCTCGGATTGAAGCCGCGATCGTGTCAGATATGTATATCCTCAATAATTTCTCAACCTTAGTGACCATCAACCCCGATGGTGAGGTGAAAAATTGGGATAAGATTGCTGAGAATATCATTCAAGATGGCTTCCATATTCGACTTATCGGACTCGCCAAAGACGACATTCTTAACTTTGTTTACCCGATGGAAGGTAATGAGCAGATTCTCGGTATTAATTATCGTGATCACCCAAATCAATGGGAGTCTGTTGAGATAGCCCGTAATCTTGGCAACACCTTTATTGCTGGTCCTTTTGAGCTGTTTCAAGGTGGGCAAGCACTTATTACGCGTACTCCGATCTTCCGAGACCCGCCTTTTAACCAAGATTACTGGGGTGTCTCTAGTGCTGTTATCGGTTTAGATGAGCTGTTTGAAGATGTTGGAATCGGTAAGATCGAGAATAAATATGAACTCGCTATTCGTGGTGCAAACAGTTCAGGTAAAGATGGCGCTGTCTTTTATGGTACTCAGGATGTGTTCGATAATGCGTTCGCCACTGAACAGGTGAGTTTCCCATACGGGGGTTGGTACCTTGCTCTCTCCGGTAACGAACACGTATTAATGGATGAGCCTTGGTATCGAATCCAAGCGGTAAGGCTGGTGGGCTACTCCATTATACTAGTGCTGGCGTTTGCCTTTTTTACTATTTATCGCCTGTACCGCATTGCAGATAGCCGCTCTATGCATGATGAGCTAACGATGTTACCGAATCGCCGATACTTCATGTATAGCCTCAAGCAGGCATTTAAAAACACTCAAAAACAGAGAGCGAGAACCTTTGCCGTTGTAAATATCGACCTCGATGGGTTTAAAGCAATCAACGACACTTATGGTCACGCAGCAGGCGATCAGGTATTGATCGAGTGTGCTAACCGCATAAGAAGTGAGCTGCGTGTTTCAGATATCGTCGCAAGGATTGGCGGTGATGAGTTCTTGGTCTTATTGCCACGCATCATCGATGATCAACACGTATCGTCGATCGTGACTAAACTACGAAAGGCGTTATGCTCGGCGCCAGTTGTGTACGAGGCGCACTCTATTTATCTCAGAATCAGTGTGGGTTGGGTTATTCACAATAACAACTACAATGATGTCGATGCGCTCTTAAAAGCCGCTGATGAAAAAATGTACGAACAGAAGCGACAAGTTATCTAGGTTGAATTTGAGCTGCGATTAGAATTTAGTTGCTGAATGTGGGGAAAAGCCTCAGAATACCGCGCTTTGCTCCGTATCAATGTATTTGATGAGCAAAAGCTGAAGCAACGCACTTTTAACGTGTTGCTCATACTAAATGTTATTCAACTGAGAAAATAATCTATGAGTTTTACCTCCCTTGGCCTTTCTGAACCGATCCTTAAAGCTATTGAAGCACAAGGTTACGATAAGCCATCACCAATACAAGAGAAAGCCGTGCCAGCTGTCCTAACGGGCAAAGATGTTATGGCCGCTGCTCAAACAGGTACAGGTAAAACTGCAGGCTTCACGCTACCTATTCTTGAAATGTTATCGAAAGGTACTCGCGTACGTCAGAACCAAGTTCGTGCGCTCGTGCTAACGCCAACTCGTGAGCTTGCTGCGCAAGTGAATGGCAGCGTAGTGAAGTACGGTATTAACTTACCGCTGACTTCGACGGTAGTGTTTGGTGGTGTGAAGATTAACCCTCAGATGCAAAAACTGCGTAAAGGTAGTGACGTGTTGGTGGCAACACCTGGTCGTCTACTTGACCTATACAACCAAAATGCAGTGCGTTTTGACCAACTAGAAATCCTAGTGTTAGATGAAGCGGACCGTATGCTAGATATGGGTTTCATCCGCGATATCCGTAAGATCTTAGCTTTCTTGCCTAAGAAGCGTCAGAACCTACTGTTCTCAGCGACGTTCTCTGATGATATCCGCAGCTTAGCGAAAGGCTTGGTGAACAATCCTGTTGAGATTTCAGTAAGCCCTGCAAACTCAACGGCAAAAACGGTTGAGCAAAGCATCTACCCAGTAGACAAAAAGAAAAAGAGCGCAATGCTAGCGAAGCTAATCAAAGATAACGATTGGCGACAAGTGTTGGTGTTCAGTAAGACGAAACACGGTGCGAACAAGCTTGCTCGCTTCCTTGAGGAGCAAGACATCACTGCTGCACCTATTCATGGTAACAAGAGCCAAGGTGCACGTACTAAAGCCTTAGAGAACTTCAAAACAGGTAAGGTACGAGTACTTGTTGCAACTGATATCGCCGCTCGTGGTATCGATATCCCGCAACTGCCTCAAGTAGTTAACTTCGATCTTCCTCATGTATCAGAAGACTATGTACACCGTATCGGTCGTACTGGCCGTGCTGGTGAAGTAGGTAAAGCGATTTCATTGGTTTGTGCTGATGAAGTGGGTGAGCTGTTCGGTATTGAACGCCTGATTCAACAAGTGCTAGAGCGTCGTGAACTGGAAGGTTTCTCTCCAGTAAACAAGTTACCTGAGTCTCGCTTGGATTCACGTCCAATCAAGCCTAAGAAACCGAAGAAAGCAAAACAGCCACGTGAGCATGCTGATGGTCAACGCTCTGGTGATAACGCTCGCGGGCACAAGCCAGCAGGTAAGAACAAGCGTCACGTACCGGGTACAGGTTCTGCGCCAAAGCGTAAGCCGACATCTGGTAAGAAACCCGCCGAAAATAACGCAGCAGCGGGCGAAGATAAGTCTGTAAGAAACAACGGCAGCAACTTCAAGCGCGGTAGTGCAGGCAATAAGCCTTCCGCGAACAAAGCAGGTAGCCAAAATACTTTAAGCAAGCCAAGCGGTGCAGGTAAAGCAAATGGTTCTGGCAAGCCAAACAACGCGGGTAAACCTGCAGGCAAGCCTAAGAAGTCTGGTTACGGCGGTAGCTACGGCCCAAGCAAGTCGTCAAACAAGCCAGCAGGAAGCAAGCCTTCGACAAACAAACCGTCTCGAAGCCGCTCTAAGCCAGCTCCTCAGAAGTAGGGCCTATTAGATTATTAGATAGACCATAGAGGTCCAATAACGAGGATGCTTTTCAGGAGAGTTCTCGTTGACAAGTGACTTTCTACTATCTAACTCAAATAAGCGCGAATATTGAATTTCAATGTTCGCGTTTTTTTATGGGTGTTGTTTATGTTTAGTAGCCGTTTATGTTGCGTAACCTAGGGAGAGGTTTATTGCTGTTTAAAGTGATTGAAAGTAAGAGAAATATGGCATTTTTGGGAAGGGTAATGAATCTTTAATGATTTATTAATAACAACATAATCACTAGCGTTTTTGTTGGCTTTCGCAATTTGCAATTCCAGTTTGCAAAACAAACAAGGATATCCGGCCAATACGTGTCCAGATGCGTAGTAAATACGTGTTTTAAAAGTTGGCACGCATGCTGCATTAGTAATGGTGACCCTTCTTAAGCCGAGGGTCACCTAGCCAACTGACGTTGTTAGTGAACCTTTTTTGTTCACACAAAATATATGACCAATCACCCTTATTGTGATTGGTTTTTTTTTGCCTGAATTTTAGGTTCTATTTTTTGTTATTACTTTTTTACTCACCACACTTCGAGTAACAGCTTGGCTGGCGTGGGCATTCTCCACCTCTGGAGCAGATAAGCCTCGCCTCTGTCTCAATCCCACGCTCAATCCAATTTATATTTAGAATCTTGGCTATTGTTGTGAGATCTTTCTTGATGTTACGCGGAATTGCCACAGAGCCACCATTGTTAACGCATGACGCTTTAAGCTGCTCTGCTATGTCTCTTGAATTACCGCCTTGAGCATCAATCGCAGGGTTGAGATCTATACCAGCACACAACACACGATTGTTACCCGCAGGATCCGTCATGTTGATGGATTCACAGCAGTAGATCCTTGGCTCATCACCCACATTCAAAATGGAGATTTGAGCCGAGCTTCCCGCTCGAGGTTCTGATAATCGACGGAACACAGCCCAATGTTGACATGGGTCAGCGACCGTTCTCATATTTCCCCAAGGCAGCGGAATCCCGTTCCCGCGATATACCGCCTTGAGTTTCCCCGGCCCATAAGCATCAAAGTAGTGCCAGTGAGGGTAGGGCGATACTACAGTCATTCGACGCATCGCAACAGAGGGGGAAACCCCTGCTCTTTTGTGAACGTCGATTTCGTAACCAGTACGGTCAAGTAGCTGCCTAAACGGGACTTTCGGGCACAGTAGCGCGCCAGCAAAGAAGCTGGATTCAAAGTCTCGCCATGCTTGAAGAATATCTTGGGAGTTGAGCTGTGAAGAGCCTGATACCTGGTTGTCGTCCCATGTGTTGTTATTACCGACCGACAACACACTTTTTAGGCCTTCTTTGCTGTGCAGAATGCAATGGCCGATATAAACCGAAAGGTCGTATTTCAGGCGAGTCGGATACTCTTTAAGAATCTCGTTTAAGAAGATAGTACCCGGAGGCTCAAAGAAGGAGGTCACTAGCTGCTTGGCGTTAATTCCGAGCTCATCGACTACGTCTTGCGGCGTGCGCGTCACCCAGCGGATGTTGATTCCTAGGCTTCTAGCGATGTCTATCAGGTCTTCGACGCTGAGGTTTAGACGTTTTAAGCCTACTTCTTCCGCAGCGCGCTCAAGGTCAGGGAAGTGGTTCTGATTGCTCTCTTGGTGTGCTCGAATCAAGAGGTGCGCAAACTGGCGGCCTGAAATGCCCGTTTGTGACAGCATCTCAGGAATCGCAATTTGCAGGATGTCGTTTGAGAATAGGAAGCTCGGCTCGAGCGCCATGCCACTTATCCCACCACGATTCCCTTTATCAGGAGCAATGGCTTGCTGTTCAGATTCGTCGTCGAGGAACCACGTCGGATTCTTCTGAAAGACCTGTGCAATCACTTCCAGCATATCGATACTTGGAACCCGCTTTCCCCGTTCAATCATTGAAAGGTAAGAAACGGAAGGGGCACATTCTGGGTCGATTCTAATACAACGCGCAGACAGATCTTCCATCGTTAAATGGTTACGTTTTCTTAGGTTACGTATCTTCGTACCTAGGAAATGTGACTGACGAACTAAACTTTTTGACAAGGCCATATTTGTAAAATTCACATTGTAAAATTTTTGTTGTGAAATTGTATGTAAAAAAGCGCTAATCTACAAACTAAGCAATTCACAAAATGACAAATAAATTAAACGTTAGTTTGGAATAATTGCTCTAGGACACATTTTTGCTGTAGAAATCGGTGGTTATCACCGGACTGGTCAAGAGGGAAAGACTATGAATATGCTTACATTCGATAAAACAGAAATCCAAAAACAATCAAAGCCGTTTATCGCTGAAGCTGTCTTTGCCGTGGAGACAATCAGTGCCAATCAGCAAACTGAAAAGCAAGTGAAAGCAAAGCAGCTACTTGATCGACTATTCCCACTAGAGAATGGCTCACATCAAGACGTAACCAGCTACGTAGTCGATTACCGCCATATTATGGCTTACTTTAAAGATGGTCAGCACAGCGGTTTGAAGCACCCTAAGCAGTTTGTAGCTTATATGGGTGAGAAGAACGACCCAGACTCTATCTTGTTCCGAGATGGCAGTGGCAGTCACCTAGAGGTGATGTTTGGTTGCCATAAAGGGACAGGTTGTATTGAGCTAGTAGAAATTGATGATATTCAGCTGGAATCATGCACCACGTTTGGCCAATCGCCAATGGAAGCAACAACCACAATGCGTGAAGAGACCATTGCAGCGATGCGCCACTGGATCAGTTTGATTCAAGGTGACGCAAAGGGTAAACCAAAGGCATGCAGTGAAGATAAAGAGTTCAGAGCAAAGAGTGGTGAAGACTACTGCCTGAATTATTGCTTCCAGATCTAACGGTGAACCCTAGGTAGCTAAATCAATTTACACAGCTAAAGAAAAAGCCCCGAAGATAATGTCTTTGGGGCTTTCTAGTTTCAATACGGGCCGGCTAATATGTCGATAAGAGCATTGTTGGTGTGTCTTACAAAGGCATGACTCGATTTCGGCCAAGTGATTTCGCTTCGTAAAGTAGTTTATCAGCACGTTCGATCAGCGATTGAGCTGATTCGCCGGGTTCAAGTTCAGCGACACCAAACGATGCCGTGATACTGCCGACTTGTTCACCACTGCGGCGATCTTTAATCGACAGCTTTTCTAAAGAGCGACGATTGGTATCAGCGAGTTGACGAGCAATACGCAAAGACTTGTTAGGCACAATCAGTGCGAACTCTTCACCACCAAATCGATAAGCAGAAATACCTTCACGGCAACTTAACTTCAGCTTACGAGCGATCCCTTTAAGAACCATATCACCAAACAAGTGGCCATAGGTGTCGTTGAAATTTTTAAAGTGGTCGATATCGAGAAGAATCAGACACAAAGATTGTTGTGCTTCACACAAGGTTTCTATGTCACGGTCGAAAGAGCGACGGTTATAGAGTGTGGTTGTACTATCGAAGAGCGCATCTTTCTGAACTTCTACTAACTGGGTTTTTAGCTTGGTGATCTCTGAAGTTGCAGAGTTCAACTGAGAGTTTAAAAACTGAGTAGAGTGACGAATATGACGAGATTCAGACACCAGCTGTCGAACCAACGACATGACTTCATCAATAGATAAGCTTTCATTATCAACTCGAGCCAAGTCCTCGAAGCTTTTATCGATCATGTCAGAAAAAGCGGAGGTGTCGGTCAGGGTGTCATTCATTGAATTGGAAACTTCAGAAACTAACAGTTCCAAATTAGCGCGAAGGTCATTGATATTGGTTTCGGATTTGCTGGCAACATAATTGTTGTATAGCTGCTCACCCACGGCAGGAGGACAAATACCGTAGTGTTCTAAAACACCATCCATGTCTTGAGTCAGCTGGGGAATAGCGTTATCGACATAGGTGTACCAAAGTGCGTAATTTGCAGGTGTCGTTGACACCCTGTTCTTCATCATAAGAGGCACCGCTTTTTTTAGATTTGCGGTGGATTTCTGAAATTCGTCTTTGTTCATTATTTTTACTGCAGATACCAAAACAACTAAGCCACTTGCGAACAAGGTTAGCGGATTTCGAAGGTCTTTGCTTTAAAAATTATATGATTAGTGGATGAGGATTGGATAAATAACTCATTTTTATTATGAATATCGATTGCGTATTCATAAGTACAATCTAATGGATTGTTCTTTAACCATATTTGGGCTTATCAAACTTTCAGCATAGAGTGAGTTCGTATCAAAACATTAGTGAGAAATGAGTGTTGTTGTTTAGGGAAGTGCATACAAAAAGTGAAGTGGATTGATCGTCGAGCTTTAACTGAGAGTGGTTAGATTGAGGACGCTTTGCAGGTGATTTTCAGTGGTTCAGAGTTAAAGGGGGAAGCTTGCATCGAGAGGGGAAATGTTTATGAGCAGGCATAAAAAAGCGCCGATAAAAATCAGCGCTTTAAAATTCTTTTTAGCTATAAGAGCTAATTATTGAGCAACAACGTTTGCTGCTTGTAGGCCTTTTTGACCGTTTTCAACTTCGAAAGAAACCTTTTGGCCTTCTTTCAGAGTTTTGAAGCCTTCAGAAACGATTGCACGGAAGTGTACGAATACGTCAGCGCCGCCGTTGTCTTGAGAAATGAAACCGAAACCTTTCTCTTCGTTAAACCATTTTACAGTGCCAGTATTTGTGTTAGACATAATTTGTCCCTTATTCATAAATTTTCTAAGTTGTTGATTGCATTTAATGCAATGCGCTGATAATTGAATTATTTAATATTGCTAAGAAATAAGGAAAAACTACTTACAAAAACGGGTAACGATTTTACATGTCAATTTTTTACTATTCATCTAACTTAAATAACTCCGGCTAACAGAGCGAGAGCATGTTAACACAGTCTTTTGAGATGTACACGCATTGCTTAAGAAATTTGTGCTTTTTTTGTCATACCGTGCGAATGTACAAGATTTACACTGATTTAGTGATAGTTTTGTCGCTTCGTCCAACACAACAAAAGGAAGCATCTCAGCTTCCTTTTGATCATTAGTATAGACGATATTAACGCTTGAAGTTGATATCTTCAGTTTGATCTAAATTTATTTTTGTTTTCGCTGGTTGAGTCTCTGCAATCACCTTACCGCGGCGTATTGAGTACTGCACTGGTACTTGGCGGCGCACTGCATCAAAGCCATTGTCAGCAGGAAGAATCAGCAAGCTACCTGGCTTGCCTTCTTCGATGCCGAAGTTGTCTTGAATATTCAATGTGCGAGCAGAGTTCTTGCTGATCAAATCAAGTGAGTTGTTGATTTGGTCGTAGCCCATAACCTGTGTCACATGCAGTCCCATGTGCAGAACTTGAAGCATGTTCGCTGTGCCTAGTGGGTACCATGGGTCAAACACATCATCGTGGCCAAAACAAACGTTGATGTTTGCTGCTAGCATCTCTTTAACGCGCGTTACACCGCGGCGTTTCGGGTAATCGTCGAAACGGCCCTGTAAGTGAATGTTCACTAACGGGTTTGCCACGAAGTTGATACCAGACATCTTCAATAGACGGAACAAGCGAGATGCGTAAGCACCGTTGTAAGAGCCCATTGCAGTGGTGTGGCTAGCGGTTACTTTCTCACCCATTTCAAACTTATGAGCAAGAGCTGCTAATGTTTCCACAAAGCGAGACTGTTCGTCGTCGATTTCATCACAGTGAACGTCGATCAGACAGTCGTACTTGCGTGCAAGCTCAAACACATAATGCAGAGATTCAACGCCGTATTCACGAGTGAATTCGAAGTGAGGAATTGCACCGATAACGTCAGCGCCGATCTTCACTGCTTCTTCAAGCAACTCTTTGCCGTTAGGGTATGAAAGAATACCTTCTTGAGGGAATGCAACGATCTGGATGTCGACCCACTCTTTCATCTCTTCACGAACTTCAACCATCGCTCTTAACGCAACGAGTGTTGGGTCAGATACATCAACGTGTGTACGAACGTGTTGAACACCGTTAGCTATCTGCCATTTCAGTGTTTGCTTGGCACGAGACTTTACGTCTTCGATTGATAGCAGTTCTTTACGCTCAGCCCAACGCTCAATACCTTCAAACAAAGTGCCAGAGATGTTCCAATTAGGCTCACCAGCAGTTTGAGTAGTATCTAGGTGGATGTGCGGTTCACAGAAAGGAGTAACTGCAATGCCACCTTCAGCATCAAGGATGTCACCTTGATGATTGATTTGTGCGTCATTATCGAGAATGCGAGAAAATTGACCATTTTCAATCAGAATCTGTTTCAAGCCCTCTTGGTCTTGAAGTTTCGCGTTCTTGATTAATAAGGTTGTCATAGTGTGTCCTTAAGCGGCCTGAGATTTCAGAGCTTTTTTGTTCAATAGAGGATTAAGCACGAGGTAACTGATTGCACCACCTAACACTGCGTTCAAAGGAACAACGCCAGGTAGGAAGTGACCAGCGGCTACGCCAGTTGCTACCGCGATAATGCCAGCCCAGTTAACGGTTTGGAACTCTGCATTTGCAAAATCTTTGTAACGTTTACGGTTCGCGAAGAAGTCGGCGATGATTACGCCACCAATTGGTGGAATTGCCAGCGAAAGGAAGGTTAACCAACCAACGAAGTTGTTGTATAACCAAAGCGCGAAAATCGTACCGATAATGCCGTTAATGATAGACATTGTAGTACTTGAGCGACCAGTGATGTTAGATAAACCCAGACCAGATGCATAAAGTGCATTTTCATTGGTTGTCCAGATATTCAATCCAAGCACGATGATGGCTGGAAGCAGTAAACCTTGCGCGATCATCACATCTGAAATATCAGCCTGACCGGTTGCTGCTGCGCCTGCAGCGCCGAAGATAAACATCAGCGAGTTACCGATAAAGAACGCAACCATAGTAATCAATACCGCGCTTGCTGGCTTTTTACCAAAGCGAACGAAATCGGCAGTCAACGTACCCGCACTTACAAACGAACCTACAACCATTGCTAGCGCCATTGAGAAGTCCATTGGCGTCTCTGGTTTAATAAGTTGCAGTTGCTCTAGTCCACCAACACTGTCTACGGCAGTCAGTACTGAGTAACCACCCAGAATCGCAATCGCAGGTACTGCAATCGCTGAAAGCACCATTAGCGCTTTAATGCCGAAGTACACCGTACCCGTCATCAACAAGCCAGATACGATAATCAAGGTGTTGGTATCAATGCCCGTTGCTTTTTGTACTGGAATCGCAAACATCGCAACACCTACACCAAACCAACCGACTTGTGTACCACCAAGTAGAGCAGAAGGAAGCCATGAGCCTTTAGTACCGAAAGAGAAACGAGCAAGAAGGTGAGTAGAGAGGCCAGTAGATGAGCCGATGTAGCCAAGAAAAGAAGTGTAAATACCGAGGATTAGGTTACCGATGAGAACGGCGAGGAAGAAATCGTTGAATGAAAGACCTGTCCCGAGTGAACCACCTGTCCACATACTTGCAGAGAAGAAAGTGAGTCCAAGCATTACCATGGTGAGTGAAGCGACTCCTTTCCTAGCCGATGTAGGAACCGGCCCTAGACTGTAGTTATTATCAGCAGCCATTTTTTACCTCCGCAAATGATCAAAATTAAAATTAACGGTCGCCGTATTGCAGGCAAACGTGCGCATTATGGTGATATAAATCACATAGTCAATGCTAATTTTGTCAATAAGGGCGATTTAAAATCAGTTATTGCAGTAATTATCTTGTAAAACATAAGGTTATTTTCTGAGTTTATTTTAAAAAAATAAATAGAAAACGTTTTCTATAACGCGTTGGTTATCTGCTGTTCTTGGTTGGCTATGAATGTTGATTATTATACGTTTGAATGGGTGTCTGTATCGAAAAGGAGGGTGGTCGGCCAAACTGCAGGCAAAAAAATAGCCAATCGCAATAATCGCAATTGGCTTATATATTTTGTGAACAAGAATAGGTTCACTAACAACGTCAGTTGGCTAGGTGACCCTCGGCTTAAGAAGGGTCAATATAAACATTGCAGTTAGTGTGCCAACTTTCAAAACCACGTAAAACGGCAGTTTTATAGCAATCTGGTGCGTATTTGAGCGTTTGATTTGCGTTTTTGCAATACCTAATTGCAAAATGCAATTGCGATTTGCAACTTTAGAGTGTTGATTCGTTTTTCGAGTTTGTGTTCTTTCTGGCGACGAATAGTGAAATAAACAAAAAGCCCGTGCGATCTAAGAGCGCACGGGCTTGGGTATTGCTTCACCAATAGGAAGTATTAGATGGAGTAGAAGAAGTACAGTTGAGACTTCATTCTAATGATGATCCCGCGTATTACGTCTAGGAACGCCATAAAGCTGATAGGCTTCTCACCGCTTACCCACGCTAATCCGACAGAGCCAACAGGAATATCGTAACCCTCTGCCTCATCAATTTTTAAACGAACAAAGTGGTGCTTGTTCTGAAGGTTTTTGCCTGTAGTAACACGAACCTGCTCATCAATACCCAGCAAGCTTGCTTGCGCTTCACCAGTGGCTTCTACAATACCTTCTACGGTTGCAGAGAACACTTTTCCTGGGTATACCGCTGTCGCAAATTCCGCAGGTTGACCGACCTTAATATTACGAATCGCTTGGTGGTTCACTCGCATCAGCACGTACTTCTCTTCGGTATACATCTGGATACGAGGCATCATTGAAACGCGCTGACCTTCACGAAGAATAAAGTTCGTTACAAAGCCGTCAGTCGGTGCCGTGACTTTGGTGCTGTTCAAGTCCCATTGTGCTTGTGCCAGTGTTGCCTTTGCTGAATCGACCTCTGTCTGCTTCTTGCTCACATTGGTTTCAGCTTTGTGGATGTTTAATTTCGCATTCTCGGCGTCGACTTCTTTCTTGCTAAGCTGAGATTCCAGCGTCGTAACGTTATACGTCGCTAAGTCTACCTTTGCTGTTTGTTGGTCGATGTCAGTTTCAGTTATCGTATGTTCTACCACTTTGTTTTGTTTCTGGTAACGATCAAGTGTCTTTGATTGCAGCACCAAGTCTGTTTTAGCCGAATCTATTTGTGCAACTGAAGCTTTGATGTCTTCAAGCGCCGATTGATAGCTGACTTTTGCAATGCTCACTTCTTGGCGAGCTGTGTCTAAAGCGACCTCTGCAGACTCAAGTTGAACGCTGGCTTTGTCTCTTGCGATGACATATTTGGTGTCATCAATCTCGTAAATTAGCTGTCCTTCAGTCACATCTTGGTTCGGGTGGATGTGGACTTTGGAGGTTTTTCCCGACACATTAGTGGAGTCTGGACGCAACTGAATATGTGGAGACTGAACCACTGAGCCTCCCGATAGATCCATCGGAGTAAAGTTGAGTAGGCCAACCCATACAAACAGCAACCAAGATGTACCCCCTAGGTATGCAAACGCCTTGGTGCCTTTGTTCCAAGGCATACCAACAAGTCTGAGTAAGTAAATGAATAGTGCCCAAATTGCCAAGCCTTCTAACATGTTTGGCTCTCCCCATCTTGCTTGTCGGAAGTTGTTTGCTCCTTGGTTGTGGTCGGTGACTTCCATGTGTCTCTTAGATTGATGATGGCTTTTTCCATATCAACGAAGGCCAAAATTACTGCTAGTACCCATACCCAGTGCCATACAAAACCAATCCATGTTAATGCGGTGATCAAACCGAGTTGTTGATGCTCTTTACTGTGAGCCTTGTTGATTGGTAATTCATGTACACGCCAGAAGCCGTAACATGCAGCAGCGATGGTTGCGACCAACACTACGCCTGCAACTACGTGTAGTGCGGTATCTGCGCCGGTTCCGACAAATGGGACACTAACTAAACTCATTGATATACCCTAGGTTAAATTGAGCGCCGAGTGTGATTGATATCAGATTTAGAAGTTGAAATTTTACCAATTACTTTAATAATGATGTCATTATGATTTGATCTGTAATAGTGACTTCTAAGTATGGTGGCTAATGAACAATTGTAACTTCTTAAGAGCATTAGGTATTTTGGGTATTTACCAATACGCAACGACCAATAAGGCGGTGAATACTGAGCAATTAGGCATTCCTAAATCGGTGTTTAATAACCCGATGAACCTTATTCCCGTAAGTGAAGTGGACAAATGGTATGGCTTGCTTGAACAGCAAGCCGGTGACCCAGATATTATCTTGAAGTTGGCTGATAGGGTCGATATTGAAAGGCTAGGTCCTCTCTCTAACTGGTTTTTCTCGGGGCACGATCTGGCGTCGTCCATACGCCGAGTGAACATCGGGTTGCACTGTTTGCAGTCTGGCGCTTTCCTGTATGGTGCC
Source organism: Vibrio sp. 10N.261.46.A3 (assembly GCF_041472995.1). NCBI lineage: Bacteria > Pseudomonadati > Pseudomonadota > Gammaproteobacteria > Vibrionales > Vibrionaceae > Vibrio > Vibrio sp. 10N.261.46.A3. Next base: position 129,944 of record NZ_JBFRRH010000039.1, read on the forward strand.
CAAGTCGGTAATTTCATCAAGTGGTGCTACGACAACCCTGCTTACACCGAAGCGGGTAAGGTTCATGACTCGATTCGAGTTGCCATCTTTATGATGAAGATATTAAGACGTTACTTGGGAGACGACTTTACCCCCGCAGCCGTCTCGATCGCAGGTTATCGCGAAAACACTCAACTCTATCAAGAGTATTTTGGGTGCAATATTCAGTGGGGCCAGCCACGAACTGAGATCTGGATACCAAGCCAGTTGAGGTTATCGAGCAATCAAGCCCCTTCGAGCGGCAAGATGAGCTTGGCAATGAACTTTCATGACTTAGATAATTATCTCAACATGCCGGATGCCGCGGATGAGCATAAGGTGACCTATGAGATGATCAATTACAGTCGTCATTTCGGCCTGCCAACGCTGCATAAAGTATCGAGTTTGCTTGGGTTATCTGAACAGCAATTTCAACGTCGATTGCATAACCTAGGTATCAACTTTTCTACCATTATGGGCTATGCGTTAAGTAACGTGGCGGTGGAGTTGTTGATGTATTCAGTGCCAATAAAAGAAGTCGCGACGAGGCTAGGTTATACCAATGTCGCGAGTTTTAATCGGATGTTTAAGAAACATCGAGGTTTGACACCCAAGCAATATGTTGAGCGCTTAAAAACCGGCCTGTAACTATACTGAGCTAACTTATGGTTCGCTTATGGAGTAGGCTGGACAAGTAAACCATAGCCCAAGTACTCAAAATGAAAGGGGCGGTGAGTGGCAGTAGTGACAGTTCATGAAAACCAAGTGTGATGAGACAGCTTAACAGCATGCCTAATAGGGTTAACGGCCAAGGGATTCGCGGATAGATCACAAGTGCTAGAGTGGCAAGGATGGCGTTGTACCCGTAAAGTCCTTGCGCTACCAGTTCGTTAGAAGCGCCAATCAAATCGCTAAATACGGTGCTAATTATTATTGCGAGCATAATCCAAATGGCATGCTTGATATTGTTGAGTGCGATGGCGACTAAGATAACGAGCCCCGACAACGCATTTTCGATGAAGCTGACTTGGCTTATCCCTTTTAACAACGGGATCACCATTGTCGGTAGGTTGAACCATGAGCTAGCCTCAATACTGATGAGTGGCATCAGTGCGGAATCAGGTGCAGAGAACGCTGATAGCTCAAAGGTCGATTGGATAATATAAATCAACCAAGTGGTGAGGATAAAAGCGCTAGTGTAACCGCGATATTTCTCAAAACTGAATACGATGTGGGCAATCGGCACTGTGAGTAATGCACCTAATACAGTCACTAAAGCCAATAATGGTGTCACACCAAAAAAGTTACCGATAAATAAGCCAATTAAAGCCCCATTTAGCGCGTACATTCCACTATCAATATCTTCAGCTAACTTGTTGGTGCTGGCGTAGATATAGGAATAGAAGGCCAATGCAAAGCTACAACTGGCGCCAAGTAAGGTAAGAAAAGCCAGTGCAAGTGACTCAATAGAAATGGCAAGCAACAGCAAAGTCGACGTCATGACAGACGGTGTGAAATAGACTTGCCCAATGCCATTGAGCAAGCCTTGAAATGGCAGAATATCCTTGTTCGTTTTCATCGTCTGATTACATTATTGAGTCATGTTAAAATTTTGTAAGTCAGATTGTATACAATTTTATCAAGTTCACCATCTTCGAGTGTTAATTCTGATACCAGCGTTCACCATAAGCTTGTTGGTAATCTGGTGTTTCAATGATGCCTTCTTGCTCTGGAACGGTTTCTAATGGCCCAACAACCGTACGATAAGGCAATACGCCAGCCCATACTGGGATATCCATATCAGCTTTATCATCATTCACACCATGTTTACCAATCTTCACAGAGGCTTCCGTTAAAGGGATCGCTAATAACTCGGTTGCGGTGAGTTCCTTTTCATTACTGAGCCTGACTTCATCGGTTCTGCCCGGCGCGATTTGATCAATAAAGATATTCAACAAGCGATCCTTTTCTTGGTTGTCATCGATGACTGAAAATGACCCCAATACCACAGCAGAACGATAATGCGCACTGTGATGAAATGCCGAACGAGCCAACACCCAACCATCGAACAAGGTGAACGTTAAACAGGTTGGCTCTCCCTTTTTTAGCCCTTTTAGTAGGCGACTGTTTTTAGCCCCATGAATGTAGACCATATCATCCACTCGCCACGCGAGCATCGGGATAACCATTGGGCCTTGTTCGCCCTGCAATGCAATGTGTGCGATTAAGCTCTCATCAATAATTTGGTGAAGTTTCTCTTGTTCAAATACCGCTTTATGAGCCCCTTTCTTAATCGTGGTTCTTTTCGTGTTAGATAACATAATCGCTCCTTAATCATTGCCTTTTGATTAATGTAGCGATTAACTGGTCTATTAAATAGAGCCACTTTTAAACACTATTTGGATCCAGTTATGCAGCCTATCGATGTCGGTGATCTACAGTTAGACGAACAACACGACACGCGTCAAACCGCCTTATTCCACGCGATCAGAGAGAAGATCGTTCAAGATTTATGGAGCAAGGGCAGTAAGTTACCTTCAACACGTAAGTTGGCCGTCGAGTTATCGGTGAGTCGAAATACGGTGATTTATGCGTACGAACAGCTGGTCACTGAAGGTTATATCGAGAGTAAGCAAGGCTCAGGGTTTTATGTCTCGGTTGAACAACCAGAACACTTTCTAAGTTTGTCTAAGCCAGACAGTGTTCAGGATCCGAAGGTCAAACAAACAGTCAGTCAACCGAGTACAAACATAGCGACACCTAACGACATTAACCGCAGCTTTGCCCCCGGAGTCCCTGACTTAGATGCGTTCCCTTTTGCGAAATGGCAGAGGCTGTTGCAACGCCACTCTACACGTCAGAACATTGCGGGCAATCAAGAGGTTCAGGGAAGCTTGGTCTTGAGGGAAGCGCTGAGCGGGTACCTTGCAAGCAGTCGTTCGGTTCATTGCAGTGCCGACAGAATCATCATTACCGCAGGTGCGCAGCAAGCCATCTCAATCGGATTAATGGCAACGTTAGCGATGGGCGACAAAATCCTTGTAGAGGAACCCGGTTATCGACAAGTGCATAAAATTATCGATCTGTTGAGACTAGAACTGGATGGTGTGAGTGTGCGTGAAAAGACTGGGCTAGATATTGAAAAAGTATTGTCCAGTAATGCTAAGGCTTTGTATGTCACGCCGAGTAACCAATACCCAATGGGCACGACCCTCAATACTGAGCAACGCCTTAAACTGATCGACTGGGCCAATCAACATCAGTCTTGGATCATTGAAGATGACTACGACAGTGAGTTCCAGTTTGCTCATCGCCCTTATACCAGCATGCAAGGGTTGGCGGGTAAGTTGGGATTCGATGATCGCATCATCTATGTTGGCTCTCTGAGTAAGGTGATGTTCAATGGCCTTCGATTAGGGTACTTAGTGGTGCCAGAAAGTCTGGTGGTGAAGTGTCTTGAGATCAAAGACGCGCTAACTGGAGACACGGCGTCCCACACACAGGAAGCTTTGGCGGATTTTGTTCGAGAAGGCGACTTATTGCGTCATATTAGAAAGATGCGCCGGTCATACAAACTCAAGTATGAAGCCATGATAGAAGCGATTGAAAGCGAGTTTAACGGTGATCTTGAAGTGATCAGTCAGGCGGCGGGGCTACATGTGACCGTGAAGTGGTCCAATGGAATATCTGAACATGAGTGGAACCGCAGAGCTGAGCTTGAAAATATCATCATTCGTCCGTTTGATTTTTATGAATACGGTTCGAGTGATGCTCGTGATTGGAGTGGGGCGGTGCTGGGGTTTGGAAATATACGTTTGGCTGAGATAAAGCCGAAGATCAAACAGATCGCTCGGCTTTTCTATCAGTGATACTGGAAGGGCTTGTTTGCAGTATGTCGATTCATCATTTATCGAGTTACAGCTTGTCGACAGAAACGGTGGGTTTACCCAACCACTTTCGCCAAGGGAGTGACAATGTCACAAATATAGTCACGGCATAGAGCATCGACCAACTTAAACAGATAAACACCAAGGTACAGATGACCAATGAAAGCATGGCTGTGTATCTAGATGCGCCTGTCAGTAATCGGCAAGCGGCTAACATTGCGAGCAGATAAACCAGAACAAAAATACCGTTGGCGAGCTTGAGAAAGAACTCAAGGTCTAAATTAGACAGCTCACCAATCACACACGAAATAAGCACGACAAAGCCAATTGCTAACGTTGGGTAAAGCGGTACGCCGTGGCTGTTCAGTTGAGCCATTCGACTTGTAGGGCTGTGTTGGCGAGCTTGAGCCCAGATCATTCGTGATAGGCTTTGTGTGTAAAGGTTTAGGCTGGCAAAGCAAGCAAAGAACCCCAGTACGCTGATGACAGTTTTGAAGCCATTGCCAAACAGTTGTTCTGTTACCCAAGGGATGGATGTGGCGTCGAATTCAGGTGAACCGTAAGCACCCAGTTTAAGAATCACCACTGAACAAGCCCAGTACACTAACCCCGCAACAAAACAGCCTGCAATGATGGCGATTGGGAAGTCACGTTGTGGATTTTTAAACTCCTCTCCCATGTGGGCAAAAGCTTCTATTCCGACAAAGCACCAAAACATGACAGCCAAAGCAGCGCCGATAGACCACATTGAATCGGATGAGATGGCAGGAAGAGCAACATCGGTTGCCGTGATGTCGGCTTTCCAAACAAAAGCGCTGACTAAGGCAAAAATCGACAATGCGATCACGGTTTGCAGTCGGCCAGAAGATTTACTGCCCATCAAATTGACGGCAATAAGTAGGGCGACGGTAAAGGATTGAGCACCCAGAGGAGTGTCGAGAGGTGCGGGTAACAATTGTTGAGCAAAACCACCTGCCAGTGCAATGGCCGCTGGAATACCGACAGGAATAACACTCACAAACAACCACGCCACGCTTGTTTCTAATCGCTCGTTAAACGCCTGACGCACAAAATAGGCAGTACCGCCTGCATTCGGGTAGCGTTTTCCTAATGCTGCGAAGGTCAGTGCAATCGGGCAAATAGCGATAAATAGGATTAACCAAGCGAGAAGAGACAACTGCCCAGCGATGCCTGCTGCGATCGCAGGGATCATAAATAATCCCGTGCCTAGCAAGGTCGTCGAGAGTTGTCCGATTCCTGAAATAAGCGTGATTTCTTGTTTGAGTTGTGTCATTCGCTCTCCTAGCTATTTGATTCTGGTCACGGTCTTCCAGTAACTTTCTTCTGGTGTGTGTGAAGTTATGATTGAGAGCATACATTGTCGACATCAATAATACAGCTAGCGAAACGTCGTAAGACACCGTCATTTTAACGGTATTAATCCGATTCAGCGTGAAAGTGTCGGCTGTCAGAATGGCTGTTATATGTAGGAAAGTTGTGTCAAATTAGGCGTTATAAATAGAACAATAAATGGAAAGAATCAGAAGCATGGATAAATTTGATCGCCAGATTTTGGATATTCTCAAAACTAATGCACGATGCTCAGTGAGCGATATCGCCCGAGATGTCAGTCTCTCGCGCTCGGCTGTGAACGCCAGAATCAAGAAACTGGAAAGCGACAAAGTGATTACGGGCTACTGCGCTCAAGTTGCAGAGCCTAACCAAACGAAGAATGTGTGCGCTTATATCTTGTTGAAGTTCGATATGTCGAGTAGTGACCATAGTTGTGAGTCTTACGCGAAACAAATCCAGAGTATCGATGAGGTGCAATGGTGCCACTCGATTAGCGGTGAGACCGACATGATGCTGTACGTGGAAGTGGACAGCATGGAGAGCCTGAACCGAGTTCGCGATCAGCTGCAAAGCTACCCAGATCTTCGCCACTTAATGACTCATACGGTTTTGACCGAGTTTTTCAACAAACAGAATGCGACGGTGCATTCATGTTAGGCAATATCAACTTAAACCTACTGCGTTCACTACATGTACTTCTTGAAGAGTGTCATGTAAGCCGCGCCGCTCAACGGCTGCATATCACACAATCCGCGGTGAGCCGTCAGCTCAGCCAGTTACGAGATTTGTGTGGCGACCCTTTGCTGGTCCGTGACGGCAATAAACTGGTGCCGACCAACCGTGCATTGCTACTCAAAGGCAAACTCGCCGACCTGCTTGGCGAGTTTGACCACCTGTTAGATGATAAACCCTTCGAGCCGCAAGACTGGCAGGGTGAATTGGTGTTGTCTTCGAGTGATTATGTGGCTCAGTATATTCTTCCTGTGATTGTTGCAGAGGTGTCCGCTGAAGCGCCGAACATTAATTTGGCTTATCGCTTGTGGCAGCCAAACTACCTTGAAGCACTGAATGAGTCGGGGATTCACTTGGCTTCCAGCATGTTTCCCACGAAGCCTGAACATGTCTCAAGCATCAAACTTGGCGAAGATAAGTCGGTGTGTTTGATGCGCAAGTCGCACCCATTGGCTCAACAAGCTGTTTTGAGTGCAGAAGATATTGTTCACTACTCTCACATCAAAGTGACGGGGGGCGGAGATAAAGACAGCTACGCGGACATAGCATTGAAGAAGCAAGGGCTGAAGCGAAGAGTGGCTTTACAGGTCCCGTTCTTTTCATCCGCTGGCACTGTGTTAATGCAAGACGACTACTTGATGATCGTGCCAGAACATATCGCCTACAACCTAGGTCGACACCTCGATACTACCTACTTTTCGTTGCCATTTGATACGGAAATACACACCTATTGGTTAATGTGGCATCCTAAATATGACAACGACTCTGCCCACAAATGGGCGCGAGAAAAAGCATTCCAAGCCATGCAAAAGTCGAGTTACAATATCAGTATGACTTGAAATCATAGGTGTAATGATAATCTTTGATTTCAAATAATACCTTCTGCGAATTATGGTAAGTGCCAAGTATTGAGTATTAAGCGTAGAGCATTCAACTGGAACGCTTTATTTATTAGGAATGGAATGATGACAGTAACAATTTGGTTTTCTTTATTAGCGATTTGCTTATTGGGTGCAATGTCTCCGGGCCCAAGTTTGGCGATGATCGCTAAACACAGTTTGGCTGGTGGCCGTATGAACGGGCTTATCGCAGCTTGGTCACACGCTGCTGGCATCGGTATTTATGCGTTCGCAACCATTGTTGGTTTAGCTGTTGTGCTTGAGCAATCCCCAATGTTGTTTAAAGGTATTAGCTTAGCGGGTGCTGCTTATCTGCTTTATCTCGGCGTTAATGCGTTGCGTTCGAAAGGTGGTGTTGCTGCGAAATTAGAAGCGGGTGAAAAGATGAGCTACATGCAGTCTGCTCGTGAGGCTTTCTTGATCTCTATCTTGAGCCCAAAGATCGCATTGTTCTTCATCGCTCTGTTTAGCCAATTTGTTGCGCTAGGTAATGAACTGACCAATCAGGTTATCATTGTCTCAACGCCGCTGATTGTCGACGGCCTTTGGTACACCTTTATCACCTTGGTATTGTCTAGCCCGTTGATTGTTGAACGCATTCGCTCGAAAGCGCAGCTGATTGATCGACTATCTGGCGTGGTGTTGATCTTACTTGCTGTTCGCGTGGTGTGGACGATATAGCAGTAAACGATAAGAATAAGTAACTAGGGTCTGTTAACTTTTAGAGGTTAAATTTTGTTCGAGATAGAATCGTTTTAGGCGCGGCAAGGAGTATGTAGCCTAGTCATTCTAAGTTAATACTTCTTAACAAAGCATAAAACGATTCTAGCCGAACCCTTCGGGCAGCCTTTGTGGTTCATTTCTACTGCGTTATCGGCTTCTCATGTAGGCTAGCTACACTTCAAAGCCTCTGCCTTGTAGAAATTTCCCACAAAGTGCTGCAAAAATCAGCTCTAAAGGTCAACAGACCCTAGACGTTCACCAGAAACGACACTCATTAAAAAAGGCTCACTAGACGTTATCTAGTGAGCCTTTTTGAGTTCTATGGATTGGTTTCGAAAGGCTTGAGCGTATTAGCCTTCAGAGTTCAGCACGGCATCTAACTTCGCCATCGAGTCTGAGAAGTAGGGGTTGTAGGTCAAACGCGCATGGTTCTTCCCTTCTTCACGATAGCCCCAAGCTGAGTACCAAACCTCACTGGTTGCGTTGCATTGCTCTTCAAAGCCTTCTGCCTGACCATTGGAGCAGATCTTCTCGCTACCATTGATCCCGTAGTAAGGATTGCTTGGCGAGAACAGTAAGCCCATGTGAGAGCCGTTCGAGATACGTTGCTCTGGGATTTTCATGCTGTACTGAACAGCACGAGGATCGTCGAGTGTGGTTTCCCCTTGCCAAATCAACACGTTATTTGGGTTTGGCATGGACTCCGTAAATGCTTGTTGAACGAAGCTGGTGTCAATCACACTGTCGCCTTCACTCATCATAATAAACACTGGTTTGTCGAAGTGCTTATCTTGTAAGTCTTCACGAACCACTTCTGATGTCTCATAGTAAACCGAGGCACCATTCATTGGCAGTGAGTTGTAACGCAACACATTGTCTTCAGGATCTTGATCAGCCCAAGTGACAAAGTAGCTTGCTAGCCCTGCGTATTGAACAGCAGACGAGCTCGGTTGAAACGCAGGAGAAAATAACAGTAACCCAGAGATCTTTGGATCGTTCATCGCCTGTGAAGTCACGAGGTTCGCGCCGGTTGAATAGCCGCCTAGCCAAACAGAATCATACTCTTGCTCAAGTAACTTCGTATGATGAGCCACCACCCCTTGCCAATCTTCTAGGCTCGGCTGCATTAAATCACCCACGCGACTGCCGTGACCCGGAAGCAATACGGTTCTCACTAAGTAACCTTGCTCTGCCAAATGGGTAGCGATGTCTTTAAATGAGTAAGGTGAGTCGCCTAATCCATGAACCAATAATACCGCCTTGCCGTTTGGCGAGGTTGGTTGATACTCGGTTGGTGAATTGAGTTGGATCTCGAGTTGCTTGTCTTCTGTCATGAACACACGGTTTTTCAATAACCAATCTTGGGTGTCATTAACATAGGCGTCAAAGCTGTCTTGCTGATAGCTAGGCAAGTCTGGAGAAGTTTCGTAAGCGGGTATCGGTGTCTCGTTGGAACAACCAACGAGACTTAAAGTCGTTAAGGCCAGTAGTGCTAGGAGGGGCTTTATTTGCATTATGTAATCTTGTCTCTGTTGTGCTTTCACTATGTCTGAAACTAAAGTTTAGGTTACTTTTTGCTTGAAAGGTCTTCGTATTCACCTTCAATAACACCGGCATCATTGCTTGATGATTGACGAGTGTTCATATGAGCTGCGAAACCTTGTTTCTTCATTTGATTCTGAATGCGCTTGCCGGTAATTAAAGCTGCAATAGCCAAAGGAATAGCAAGGATCAAGCTTGTGAATAACGCCAAAAGGCCAGTAAACAATGCAACAATCGTAACTAATATATTTTTCATATTCATTCCTCTTTTTCTATGTTGTTACTTTATCGCTTCTATTCTGAACGAAACATGAACGCCGTTAATAAATCTCTGAGAGTCACTATGACACGGATGTGTGCTGTTAGGGAGTTTATATGTAGTCATAATCACGCACTAAAAATATGGAATAAAACTAAGTTCAATAAAATCAGCAAGTTAAAAGTTGGCACGCTTGATGCTCTATAGGGTTTGGAATAAGTCACTGTAAGCAAAGTACTTACAGTTAATAAAAATTACTGGAGCCCTTATATGTTCTGTATTCAATGTGAACAAACAATTCAAACCCCAACCGTAAAAGGCTGTTCTTTCGCACAAGGTATGTGTGGTAAAACTTCGGAAGTATCCGACCTTCAAGACGTGTTGGTGCATTCTCTTCAAGGTGTTTCTTTTTGGGCCAATTTGGGCCGTGCTTGTGATGTTATTGATACTGAAATCGACGAGTGGGCGCCAAAAGCGTTTTTCGCAACACTGACTAACGTAAACTTCGACCCTGCTCGTATCATTGAATTTGCACAGCAATCTCATGAATTTAAGCAGCGCTTAGAACAACAAGTTCGCGCTGCAGCGACGTTGATTGGTTTTGAGATCCCAGCGCTTTCTGCTGCTGCTCAATTCGACCTTCCAACGGACTCTTCAGAGTTACTGGCGCTTGCCCCTCAAGCGGCGGTAAACCGTGGTCACGACTCTCAACACGAAGATGTGATTGGTCTTCGCCTTCTTTGTCTTTACGGGCTAAAAGGTGCGGCAGCATACATGGAGCACGCTCGTGTTCTTGGTCAAACTGACAATGCTATCTTTGCTGAATACCATGAAATCATGGCGTTCCTAGGTACAGATCCATCAGACCTAAAACAACTGTTAGATACGTCTATGCAGATTGGCTTAATGAACTACAAAGTCATGGAAATGTTGGATAAAGGCGAGACAGATACATTTGGTCACCCTCAACCAACAACCGTGAATGTGAAGACGAAGCAAGGTCACTGTATCCTTGTTTCTGGTCACGACCTGCATGATCTAGAAAAGATCCTTCAACAAACGGAAGGCAAGGGCATTAACGTTTACACCAACGGTGAGATGCTACCCGCGCATGGCTACCCTGAACTGAACAAGTACCCACACCTTGCGGGTAACTACGGCAGCGCTTGGCAGAACCAGCAAAAAGAATTTGCGAACTTCCCTGGTGCGATCGTAATGACATCTAACTGTCTGCTTAACCCAGATGTGGGCTCGTACGCTGACCGCCTGTTTACGCGTAGCATCGTTGGCTGGCCGGGTGTTGCTCATCTTGAAGGTGATGATTTCAGTGCAGTGATCGATTGTGCTCTTGCGCAAGAAGGCTTTAAGCATGACGAGATCGAGCAAATGATCACTGTCGGTTTTGGTCGTAACGCCTTGATGGAAGCTGCGCCTGCGGTTGTTGAACAAGTGAAAGAAGGCAACATCAAGCACTTCTTCCTTGTGGGTGGTTGTGACGGCGACAAATCTGAGCGTAGCTACTACACAGATTTCACAGCGCAAGCGCCAGAAGATTCAGTAATCCTGACATTGGCATGTGGTAAATTCCGTTTCAACAAAAACCAATTTGGCGACATTAACGGTATTCCACGTCTGCTCGATGTTGGTCAATGTAACGATGCTTACTCGGCGATTCAGCTTGCTCTTGCGCTGTCTCAAGAGTTTGATTGTGGCATCAACGAACTACCGCTAACACTGGTTCTTTCTTGGTTCGAGCAAAAAGCGATCGTTATCCTGCTTACTCTGTTTGCTCTTGGTGTGAAAGGCATCTACACCGGCCCAACAGCACCGGCTTTCCTAACAGAGAACCTACTAAAGATTATTCAAGACGAGTTCGATATGCGTTCTATCTCAACGCCAGAGCAAGATCTTAAAACAATCTTAGCGGCTTAATCTAAGCCCACTCCCAAGCCCCGTTGTTGCTGTTCTCTAAGAACGTGCAGCGGCGGGGCTTTCTAGATTTAATTCTTTAGTATCAGTAAGGTGTGTGAACTATGTATGCATGGTCGGATAGCGATTCAATCAATTTAGTGTGTTTAAAGAAATGGCACGAGACGCCAGATACGGTCAGCTTTGAGCTTGGCAGTATTCCACAAGACTTACATTTCAATTTTAAGCCCGGTCAGTTCATCACCTTGGGTTTAGATATGCCGACGAAAACCGATTACCGTGCTTATTCAGTGGCTTCTTGCCCCGAAGATAACCGCCTGAAGTTGACGGTCAAGCGTGTGGAAGGTGGCTTGGTTTCGAACTTTATTGTTGATGAGCTTGATGAAGGTGACGAGGTTTCTGTGTTGAAGCCGGCAGGCGCGTTTAACTGTATTGATTGCATGCCAACGGCAACAAAGAAAGTAACGCTAGTGAGTGCAGGCTGTGGCATTACACCCGTAATGGCGATGGTAAAATATTGGTTGTCTCAAGACAGTGACATCGAGATTGATTTCGTCCACATGGCACGCAACAAGCTTGAGACTATCTACTTTCAAGAACTTCATCAACTCGATGAATTACATGCCAATTTCAACTTAAAACTGCTGCTGAAAGACAATGAAGGGACAATGGCTCCTCAAGGCCGTTTAGATAAAAATTGGTTGGTGAAACTGAGCCCAGATATCTTAGACAGAACGGTTTACCTATGTGGGCCTGTCGGCTTCATGCAAGATATTGAGAGTTATCTGAAAGAACTTGAGTTCAACATGGATAACTTCTATCAAGAAAGCTTTACTCCTGCTACTCAGAATGCTCAATCAGAAGTGTTAAAAGCCGAAGTTGCTGACGATACGAATAGTGCTGTTAAGGTATTTGTGCATGCGTTCGGCGCTGAAGTTGAAGCAGAAGCGGGAACCCCATTGGCGGATTCATTAGAAAAAGCAGGCGTTCCAATTATTATCGCTTGTCGTAGTGGGATTTGTGGTTCGTGTAAATGCAAAGTGACTAAAGGATCTGTGGAATCAAGCAGCCAAGAAACATTGACGCCAGACCAGATTGAACAGGGGTACGTGCTTGCATGTTCAAGTTCGATTCAGTCGGATGTTGAGGTTGAGTTATAACAGACGTGAAGCTGTGCAAGAGTGATGAAGACAAGGTCTTGTCATCGCGATAAAAGTTAGGGCGCTAGATGTAAAAAGGCCACCTAGATCAGTTAGAGAGAGCAGATCTAAGTGGCAACCCTTTTGTTTATACGGGGGAGTAAAACAAAAGGGGTTGCGAAGCCCATACAGACTTCGCAGATATAGTTATTATGTTGTGGAGCTTGTTGCGATGGACGTATCTACAAGAGCGAAGTTGATTAAACTTCAGGGTATGTCTTGTAGCGTACACCCATCATCTGTTCCATACAGTGAACAACTTGGCAGCTGTAGCCAAACTCGTTATCGTACCAAATGTACAGCACGGCACGGTTGTCTTGTGCGATAGTCGCCACACCGTCAACCACACCTGGGTGACGAGAGCCAACCAAGTCCGTAGATACAATCTCAGTCGAGTCTGTGTAATCGATTTGTGCAGACAAAGCAGAAGACAGCGCCATTTCACGCAGGTACTCGTTCAACTCTTCTTTGTTTGTGCCTTTCTCAAGGTTTAGGTTCGCAACTGCCATTGAAACGTTTGGCGTAGGTACGCGAATCGCATTTCCTGTTAGCTTACCTTCCATTTCCGGCATCGCTTTTGATACAGCTTTAGCAGCGCCAGTCGATGTCAAAACCATGTTCAGTGACGCAGCACGACCACGACGATCACCCGAGTGGAAGTTATCGATTAGGTTTTGATCATTGGTAAATGAGTGCACCGTTTCGATGTGACCAGACAGCACGCCAAACTTGTCGTGAACCGCTTTCAATACTGGCGTGATTGCGTTGGTAGTACAGCTTGCTGCAGAGATGATGGTGTCTTCTGGCTGAATAACATTTTCATTCACACCAAATACCACGTTCTTGATGTCGCCTTTACCAGGCGCAGTCAGTAGCACTTTCTTCGCACCGTTACACGCAACGTGTTGGCTCAGGCCTTCCGCGTCACGCCATACGCCTGTGTTATCAACCACAAGTGCGTTTTCAATACCGTAAGCCGTGTAATCCACTTCTTCTGGTTTGTTTGCGTAGATAACTTGGATGAAGTTACCGTTAACGATGATCGCTTTGCGTTCTTGGTCTACAACAATGCTGCCGTTGAATTGGCCGTGTACAGAGTCACGACGAAGCAGGCTTGCACGTTTCTCTAGGTCGCCATCTTTGCCGCCACGTACAACGATGGCACGCAAACGCAGTGGGTAACCCGGGCCACTTTTCTCGATCAACAGACGAGTGAGCAGTCGGCCAATACGACCAAAACCGTATAATACAACGTCTCGAGGCTCTGTCATCGCATCGCCTTCAAGCGATTCGATAAGCGCAGTTTGTAGGAAATCATCCAACCCGTGTGTGTCTTCGCGATCTTGCCAGAATGAATGCGCAAGGCGACCAACATCAATACGACATGGAGACAAGTCCATAGAGAGAAGGTGTTGAATGATAGGTTGAGTCTGTTCTGCTGTAAGAGGAGAACCAGTGTAACGTTTTGCGATACGGTGAGCTTTGATGATGTCGATAGTTGTCGCGTTAACTAGGGTCTTACCAAAGAGGATAACTTCTACGCCTTTTTGACGGTATAACTGACCTAAAGTTGGAGCGATGGATTCAGCAATGGTTTGACTAGTTTGCCAATCTAGGAGGTGCTTTTCGGGACTCATCTTTACTCGGGACCTTTCACGTTAAGTTTCTGCATTCATGGCGGTTGTAGGGAAGCCAATCAGCATAGGGGATTTGAGGCATCAGGCTGCGGTCTTTATTGCCACTTAAATGTGCTGATATACCTTGTGTGTAACTTGTAATTTTTATGTGGCAGGATTGTAAGGTACGACGGGTTATTCTGCTAGGAAAAATAAATGCAGACAAAATATCTGTAAATTGGCTCTATATTAGCCATAAATCAAGATTTGAACGTCAATAAAGACTATTGACTTTAACAATCTGTAGCACTTATTTTTCGTCAAAAAATACTCAATTCAAAAGATAATATGTAATACAGGTCATATTGAACATTAAAGGTGTGATCGCTAACTCAAGTTACACGTAAACAGTAAACGACAAATAAGGGAATCAACCAGTATTGTTGTTCGACCTTTGAATAAGCCTAGCTTGAGTGTGAAAAGTGCATCACGCAAACGATTGGATGTCACAATTTTAACCTAACTATCCGCTTTGTTAGCGCGCAGAGTCATTATTCACAGTCTAGTTGAGCCGTAGAATGTGGATGTTCACTTGTTATGCGGGTGATAATAACTGGAGAAAACGTCTTTTGTTTACATTTTGCTTACTGAAACCTCGCTTGTTTAAACCAGTCTTAATAAAAGCACGCCTTTCTGCTTTAAAGCATTTTTCTGGATACCAGTGGCTCTAATTTTTCGTTCTGGGCTCAGAGTATCGTTTGTTCATATCCAATTTGATCAATAACCCCCTGTTAATGTCCTATTCTTAATTTGGGCTAGGTAAATTACTTTCGGGAAGGGAGTAGTTATAAAAATGATAAACATGTCAATTAGATGGCGTCTTATTTTTCTTTCCACGGTTTCTGTACTCATTATGTTTGGGTTTACAGTGAATGAAGTGCTTAAGAACGATGAGAAGATGAATCACCTTGAAACAACGCGTATTAAGGTCGAAGCGCTTCAATCTTTTAATACGGTTTCAAGTGATGCTTATCGATGGTTGGTGCTGTCTAATGATTCCCCTGAGAAAGGTCAGTTGCTTTTAACACTGCAATCAGAGCTGGATAGACTGACTCAGTATGGAATGCGACTTCAACAGTTCGACAGCAATTGGAGCATTGAACCTCAGTTAGCTGAATTGAAAAAGCTGTTGATGAGCCTTGCTAGTACAACTGAAACAACAGACAGCAGACAATTGACAGAGCGCGCTTTCGACTTGTTAAAAGACGTGTTAATGGAGCTGTCTGAATATCGTATGGCCTTAGTCGATGACAATATTGGTCAAGCGGAAGCGATGTTCATCAATCTTACGCATTACGTGTTTTGGACTCAGAGAGAAGCGTGGTTAAGCTTCAGCTTGTATCGCTCCCCAGAGTTTAAAAATCAATACTTGCTGAGCTATGTTGGTGCTCTAGAGAGGCAGCAACAGCTATTAGATACCTTTTTCCGTTCGGATACGCGTTCTCCAAACATTAGACAGTTGCTAAACGCTGTCGCCAAAGATGAATTCCAAGACAAATTTACATCTCGAATCCTCAAAGGGGACTTTTCATCACCCGAAATATATCAACACTTGAAAAGCTTAGAGGTCAAAAAACGCGCTATTTCAAACGCGATTGGCGCTTACACTAATCAAATACAGTTTGAACTGACCAAGAATATCGCGTTGCAGAAAAGACAAACCTTGGTCATGACGTTGCTTATCCTCATCGCTTCTGGGGTTCTGATGTGGCTCGGGGTTGCGACGTCTCTGCGTTTAAACAAAAACCTGTCGATTATCTTGAAAGGTGTGTCGGAATGCGCTGATAGCTACGGCCAGCCAAAGGTGATTCATATCCAAGGGAACGATGAGCTTGCCGAGTTCACTGAAACCCTAAATCGAGTGATGGAGCGCAACTATCTGCACAACAAAGAGTTGATAACAGCAAAAGAAGACGCGATTTCGGCTAACAAAGCCAAAAGCGCATTCTTAGCCAATATGTCACATGAAATACGCACGCCACTTAACGGGATCATTGGCATGGCTGAGATCTTATCTCAAAGCCAACTGAGCCCAAATCAACAAGAAGTACTGGGGGATATCGAATCGTCCTCTCACTCTTTGCTGGTGCTGCTGAATGACATCCTCGATCTGTCTAAAATCGAGTCGGGTAACTTGATGTTGTCACCACACAATGCTGATTTGCGAGAAGCGGTCTATGACTCCGTGAGTGTGATTCAGTCGAAAGCGATCAGTAAGGATATTGAGCTCGACATCAATATCGACTATCAAACGCCGGCACAACTGTTTTTCGATGAGTACCGTGTGCGACAGGTGCTAACCAATCTGCTTTCTAATGCCATCAAGTTTACGTCCAAGGGCACAATTACCACAGACATAGCTTACACACCTATGTCTATGGGCAGAGGTAAACTTGAATGCAGCGTGTCTGATACCGGTATTGGGATTGAGCCTGAGAAGCTAGAGTCCATATTTGAACCTTTCACTCAAGAAGATGGCAGCATTACCCGTCAATTTGGTGGTACGGGGCTAGGGCTTGCGATTTGTCGACAGCTTGTTGATTTGATGGGTGGTTACATTACCGCGCGTTCAGTGAAAGGAGAGGGCTCTACATTCACGTTTTGTTTGTATGTCGATGTTGTAGAAGCGCCTGTTCAAACTTTCGATAACCTGAGCCGAGCGACCATCATATCGAACTCTTTCAATTACCTTGATCAGCTTGTTAAAGAGTGTGAGCGTTTGAATGTTCGAGCCAATGTGGTGTCATCCATTGCAGCCCTTAGTGAAAGTGTAAAAGAAAGCGACTTCATACTTTATTGTCATACCTTGCATCACTCTATGGAGAAAGATCTTGTGACATTGAAGGCGATATATCCTCTTGCTCGCGTCATCGTGTGTCAGCATCACCTATTTAAAACCAACCTAATCACAGAGACGGTCCACTCGACTCATACCTTGCCATTCTTGGGCCGACGTTTCTTAACTAGCTTACAATCTCTCGATGTCGGCGAAGAGCAAACTCCTCAAGTGGAAGCAAAAGATGAAGAGGTTCGCTCTCTGAATCGACGCATTTTGATCGTTGAAGACAATCTGATGAATCAAAAAATAGCGAGCTTCTTCCTTGAGCAAGCGGGTTATGAATATTTGATTGCCAGTAATGGCCAAGAAGCGGTGGATGTCATTACTCAGGGAGCTCAGTTTGATGCGGTCTTAATGGACTGCATGATGCCTGTTATGGACGGTATAACGGCGACTCGTGCGATTCGTCAGTGGGAAGCCGATCAACAAGTCACACCATTACCCATCATAGCTTTAACCGCCAGTGTTCTAGAAGAAGACATCAAAGACTGTTTTGAAGCCGGTATGAACGCCTACTTACCGAAACCCTATAAATCTCATCAGCTGTACGATCTTTTCAGTAGCCTTGATATTGTCTAAGGGCTCCCTTATCAAGGCTAGCGCGACGCTACTTAACGAACTTCCAATCCAAGGTTGTATTGTGCAAGGCAACGACCGACATAGCTGATTTTCAACAAGGCTGCGACTAAGATGGTGCTGATGTGGGCGACGATTTGAATTGGCAGTGAGAAGTGATCGGCCATTGGATAAGCAACGATAATACTGAGAAGCATAAGCAAGGTTGTGATAGCTAGACTGAAGTTTGAAACAGAAAGCAGAGTTTGAAAGCGTTGAGTCATCGTCTTCATATTGAATTCCTAATTGCTATTAATAATTATGATACTTGTTATTAATAGCAATTAGCGTTCCAGTTTTAATTTAAATTTAAAATCAAAATCTTATGTAATTCCACTTATTTTTGGAGTCTAAATGACACGTACTAATTGTAAGTCTTTATGACTCGATCGTGTTTCTTTACCATTGTCTAAACCCACACGTATCGATGTGGAATCGAACACCAGAATATAAACCCAGCCCAACGTTATTTTTTTGCCCGAATTCCGAATGAATCTTTTTGAGTTTCACGTGTAGATCTTCACGAGTAATATCATTTGCAGGCACCAGGTCTAAGGCACAGAACTCTAAGTGCTTGCTTCGCAGTGCGCCGCCAGCTTGTTGATTGTAGAGCTTAGAGCGTTCACCAGACACGGGGATCACGACGCCAATTTCAGGTTCAATGTATTGTTGTATGTAATTCAACGTCTTGATCATGTTGGGTACGTTTTTGTTATCGGGCAGGGTAAACAAGGTGGTGTTGCTCATCGCCCAGTCTGTCCCTTGCAGCAGAACGAGATGCAAAGGCATACTCTGCGTAATGCCGGCGTCTTTGAGTTGCTGGCCGATCTCTCTTACTTGGTCTTCTGCGTGATTTAGAAGCATCCAACCTCTAAACGCTGAACGAGTCGGGACTTTGTAGCCATGAACATCGACCAAGAGATCGTCATAAGTAATTTCCGTCTCTTCGGTATACAGTCGTTCAAATTCTTCAGGGTAGGGTTGTGCGGTTGATAAGGCTAAGGTAATCAGAATACTTGCGTACATACGGTCTCTCCATCGCTGATGTTCACCTAGTTATTTTTCTTCCTACGGTTGCTCTGTTTTCTCTAATGGTTCAGTGTTCTATAGTTGTTCAGTTCATGCGGTTACTTAGGTACGCTTAAGTATAGACGCTAGAATTTAGGTACAAAAAAACCCACTACAAAGAGTGGGTTACTAACATTATTACAAGTTAATCAACTAGGTGAGATTATTTCTTACCTTGGATTTGCTTGTCTTCTTCTGTCAGTTCACGAATGCGACGGCTGATGTCACGGCGAGCTTTAGAAATCTCGGCGCTCTTGATGATGTGGTCATCAACACGGTCTTCGTAGTCAGCTTTCATATTTTTGATAATGCCTAGGATCTCGTCGTGAGTCATCTCTGGCTTGATGTAATCAAGTAGGTTATCAAGAAGGTCGACACGCTTGCGGTTGTCACGAACTTTCTTTTCGTTGTCTAAAAGTTCACGCTTAAGTTTGTTCTTACGTCGTGCTTGGTTAACAATTTCAAATACGCTGCTCATAGATTCCTTTTCCTATTCGTCAAATACGTTGTCTGGTTCTGATTAAAGCACATCAATTGATGATGTAACAGTCTTTAGATCAAAGCAAAAGTAAGGTTGTTTAATTATTCGTCACTCTCGCTGATGTGTGATTGTTTTTATCTTACCGTTCAAGTTAGTATCCCATGTAGATACTGCATTGATACGAAATGTGAAATGAATCAACAACAATTGGAAAACGAAGAATTGGACGACAATGTCACTGAATCTTCAGCAGAACAAAACAAGCTTCGTGATGCGTATGTACAAGAGCGTACTTATTTGGAAGTCGTGGAAATAGAGCTAAACCGTTCTAAGATCATAATGATTGATGAACAGGGCAGAAAGAAACGAGTACCAATTTTGTCTGAACACTAGTTACTGCATTGTTAGGTGTTGAGATGAAATTATCAAAATAATAAAAAGGAAAAACGATGAACACAGTACTTTCCCCAATTGAAGCGAGAATTATCGGTTGTTTGATCGAGAAAGAAGTCACTACTCCCGATCATTACCCACTGACACTGAACAGTTTAACCACGGCATGTAATCAAAAGAGTAACCGTGAACCTGTTCTCTCTCTTTCTGAGTCAGATGTTTTAGATGCGGTTGATGGTTTAATCGGACGTCGCATGGTGAGCGATGAGAGCAGCTTCAATAGCCGTGTTAATAAGTATCAGCATCGTTTCTGCAACACTGAGTTCGGTGATCTGCAATTTACAGAGCAAGAGCGTGCAATCATCTGTTGTATGTTACTGCGCGGCGCGCAAACACCGGGTGAACTTCGTACTCGAACGGGTCGCCTTGCAAACTTTAGTGATGTGAAAGAAGTAGAAGCAACATTAGATAAGCTAGCTGCAAGAGAAGCAGGTGCCTTAGTGGTTAAGCTGCCACGTGAAGCGGGTAAACGTGAATCACGCTACCAGCACTTGTTGAGCGGTGAAGTGGATGTTGAAGCGTTTGCGATGGCATCAGTAAGCGCGGCTGCCCCCTCTGCAACGAGTGAAAAGTTTGAAGAGCTTGAGTCTGAAGTTGCAAGCCTAAGAGCAGAAGTGGCAGAGCTTAAGGCTCTGGTTGAATCACTGCTTTAAATGTCAGACGCTGATAAAAATGCTGATTGGGTCGTGTACTTGATCCGCAATCGCCACAATGCCCTTTATTGTGGCGTAACGAACAATCTAGAACGTCGATTTGAACAACATCAAACCGGTAAAGGCGCCAAAGCTTTAAAAGGTAAAGGCCCGCTTAAGTTGGTTTGGAGTTTTGATGTTGGCTCAAAAAGTGAAGCATTGAAAACCGAATACGCGATCAAGCAATTGCCCAAATCCCGCAAAGAAAAATTGGTATCACTCAAATTGATTATTGAGTGGAAAAAAGACAAAATTCAATATATCGAAGTCTCATAATTCATAGCCAAAATGTTTGTTATTGATTAAATCTTAATAATGTAAGGGCCTATAATAAATTAAGCTAAGCTTATGAATTTAAATGGTAATTACTCTTACCGTGAATGGGCTGAAATCATGATTGAACTCGTTGTTCATAATCTCCATTCCAAATTAACATATTGCTCATTTAGAATGTCGTTCTAATTAGTGTTAGACGCTATCATTTATCATCGTTGTCCTACATAATATCCATTAGCCATACAAAGAGATGGTGTCATGCTAGGTTAAAAAAATGAGCCAAAGTAGCTCATATAAAACGAGAAAAATATGAAACGTTTACTGATGTTGTTTGGACTTGCCGTATTTTCTGCGTCCGCTCTCTCCCATGGTACTCATGTCCTCAATGGGTACTGGGAATACCAAGATTATCTTTCCACTTTTCCAGAACAAAGAGCATTGACCGATAAAATGGTCGAGGCTGTACAAAATCACCCTGTGCCACTGAGAAGAATCCAAGACGAGCCGATTACGATTTCCGTGGTGTATCCGGGTCAACAGATCTCGGATTACTGGGTTCGTAATATTCAAGCTTTTGAGAAACGTCTCGATAGGCTGAAGATCCGCTACCAAATAAATCAAGTATTTACCCGTATTAATGCCGATCTCGCGCAGCAGAGTATTTCGTTGCAAGAAGCGATTGAAAACAAGACGGATTATTTGATTTTCACGCTAGATACCACGCGCCACCGCAAGTTTATTGAACACGTGTTGACCTCTACGGACACCAAACTGATTCTTCAAAATATCACGACGCCAGTGCGAGCTTGGGCAGATAGACAGCCATTTATGTATGTGGGTTTTGACCATGCGACAGGCAGCTTAAAACTGGCGGACTATTTTAAACAAGTAAGTCCACCAGACAGTAAGTATTCTGTTTTGTATTACTCACAAGGCTATATTAGTGATGCGCGTGGAGATACTTTTATCCATGAAGTGAATACGGATACCAACTTTACCCTTAAGTCTTCGTTTTACACTAAATCAAACAAAGACAGTGGCTACCAAGCGGCTAAAATCAGCATAGAGAACGATAAGGATCTAGACTTTATCTATGCATGCTCAACGGATGTCGCTCTCGGTGCAATGGAAGCGATTCGTGAATCGGGCCAAGACATCTTAGTGAATGGTTGGGGAGGCGGTTCTGCTGAACTTGAAGCCATTGCAAGGGGCGACCTAGATGTCACTGTCATGCGTATGAACGACGATACGGGCATTGCGATGGCAGAGGCGATTAAGTGGGATCTAGCCGGTTTGGAAGTGCCTACCGTTTACTCTGGTGAATTTGAAATTGTGACCAAGGAAGATTCCCCAGAACGTATTTCAGAACTTAAACAGCGAGCATTTAGGTACTCAGGTCAATAATGAAGAAAAGCTACGCCAGTACACCTAGAAACACTTTAGCTAGACTCATTACGCGTATCGTTATTTTGGTGATAGGCGTGATGGCACTTGGCGTGCTTATTCATAATTATGAAACGAGCAGTAACATCGTACAGCAAGAGACGAATCGAACGGTTCAGCAAACCTCTAGCCTGATCCAAAACATGTTTGATTATCGTTTGTCGGTGCTGCAAATCCATCAAGACAGTAGCTCACACAGTGAAACTCTCAGAGAGTATTTTGATACCGGTAATGACGAGATTCTGAGCTACTTTTTCTTTGGTGTTGACCAACGTGAACCTGATCATGCGCCAGATTTACGCTTTGTCTCTACCCACGATGGTTTGGCTTGGGAAGATGGCAACAGTCAATTCTATGGTTTAGATGAGTCCAACTTAAAGCATATTTCTGATGAGGTTTCATTCAGCAGTAATTGGCATTTTATTAAACTGAGGACAGATATAGGTAAGCGTCACTTGTTGGCTCGCCGTACCCCTATCGTTGATAACGCCACCGGGGAAGTGCTTGGACAGCTCTATATCGCCATTGTGCTTGATAATAACTTCTCTTTGGCTGAGTCAATCCAACAAGGCAGTAACTGCGAAAATATCGTTATTGAAGCGCACGGTACACCGGTGACATCGACATTCAGTGGTGATGAAAGCTACACCATTACTGACATCCTCAATTATCAAATGTACGAACAGTTGCCTCGTCATTTCGTCACCATCGCAACCATTAAGATCAACGCGGTTGAAACCCCTTTAATCATTCGAGCCGTTCAAAAGAACAATAACTTCATTGCGTTAGAAGAGAATTATCAACGCGCGATCATCGTGGTGATTGTGGTGATTATATTGATGTCTTTCTTTGCGCGAACTTGGATTCAAAGAAGGGTTGCTGCTGAGCTAGATAAGCTGATGGATTTCACTCGCTCCGCAAGCGATGGCGAAGAGTACAACAAGTTTGATGGCTCTAACATTTTCGAATTCCACCATATTGGTTGTACCCTTGAAGACACCTTTGAGCGTTTATCGGAACAGAATCAAAAGTTCCAAGACCTCTTTAACTTTGCTCATTCACCTATTTTGGTTTGGTCTGAGAAAGGCGACTTGATTCAGATGAACCCCGCCGCTCGTATGGCGCTGTTCGATGCTGATGACAATTATGGCCCAATCGCTCAAGAGTTTGAGCATCGTATGCTGCCTAATATTCAAATGGTGGTTCAAGGCTCTAAACTGACGGGTATTAACGTACCCATTGGTGAAAAGGTGTTTCGTTGGAACATGTCTGCTATTCGCGTGGAACACGGCATCACAGGTGTTGTAGTACAAGGGCAAGATATTACTAAGCTTATCGAGGCGGAAAGGCAGGCTGATCGAGCAAGAGAAGAAGCCGAGCATCTTGCGAATGTACGTGCAGACTTCCTAGCTAAGATGAGTCACGAGATTCGCACGCCGCTCAACGGTATTCTCGGTGTGTCTCAGCTGCTCAAGCGCTCTATGCGCAATGAAGATAACCGCGAGCAAGTGGATGTACTGTGTAATAGTGCGGAACATTTACTGGCGGTACTTAATGATATCTTGGACTTCTCAAAGATTGAGCAAGGGCAGTTTAATATTCAAAAGAAAGACTTCCGCTTGGGGGAGTTAGTTAATACCTTAGACAGCATCTATCGCCCGTTGTGTGAAGATAAATCCGTCGAATTTACTATTGTGAACCACTTGGTTGATGACATCGAAATCAACACCGACCAAGTGCGCCTCAACCAGATCATGTTTAATCTGTTGAGCAACGCCCTTAAGTTCACTCATCAAGGCGGTATCTCCGTCAGCTTTGAGCTCGAGAGTATCTTTAACTCTGATCACGCCAGCTTAATCGTTCGAGTGAAAGATTCCGGTATTGGTATTGATGAAAGCAAGATTGATGCTGTTTTTGAACCCTTTGTTCAAGCTGAAGAGACCACCACTCGTGAATATGGCGGTACTGGTTTAGGACTTACGATTGTAAAAAATCTGGTCGATATGCTGGAGGGGGACATTCAAGTCCGCAGTGTGATAGGTCAAGGCTCAGAGTTCACGATAGAAATTCCAGTGGTCGTACACGCCAAGCCGCTATTAGTCGATGCTAAGAAACAAGCTGAGGTTGAGCCAGAGGCGTTGTTTAGTCGACCTTTGAATGTGTTGCTGGTGGAAGACAATCACACCAACGCCTTTATTGCTCAGGCTTTCTGTAAGAAATATGGCATGGTCGTCACTTGGGCAAAAGATGGCTTAGAAGCGATTGAGATGGCTAAGACGATAACCTATGACTTAATCTTGATGGATAACCAACTTCCTAATCTCGGTGGTGTTGAAACCACTCAGCAACTAAGAGGTGAGATTGGTGTGTCAGCCCCAATTTATGCGTGTACCGCTGATGCTCAAGAGTCAACAAGAGATAGTTTTATGGCCGCAGGGGCGAATTACGTGATTGTAAAACCGATTAAAGAAGAGTCGCTACATCAAGCATTTGTTCATTTCAAAAACTCATACTGGAATGACACAGAGCACTAGGCTTTAACTTAGTGCTCTTAAATGGACTCTATTGAAGATAAGTAACTAATTTGCTGCCTTTATATCGAGCCAGCGACAAAGGCTTGTTCCAACAGTAGCGTTTTCAACTCATCACTCATATCTAGGTGTTCAGGGAATTGGACACCTAACAACCAGCCTTGTCTTTGTCTTTTCTTACTCACCACTTTGTAGACCAGATCGTCATCTAAGAACTCATTTAAGTCAGAATTAACTTTAATCTTCCAGCCGACATCAATATCTGATTGCTGGGTAAGATAGATGCCGCAGCCTGAAGCTGAAAAATCGATCAGTGTGGCATCCAGCGACAAGGTATCAAAGGTGACTTCACAGCTGAGACGTACTTTATACCTTTCGTGTTCACGAATAGGCTTGGTTGCAAAGTTTGAGGGGGGGCGAAGGAAGATTAGATGTGCTGGTGAGGTGATATGAGCCAGTACATTGGTTTTGAACGCGACAATGTGCCCAAGTTCGGTGTCGGTAATCGCACGAACAATAATATCAACGTTTGTGAGCTTTCTCAGTGTCAGTGCTTCTGTCGCTTTTTGCGTAAGCTCTAGGATAAGGTACTGATCTTCTTTGTGTCCGATATAAAGCGTACTGATCTGGATTGAGTCGTCTGGGCCAAATTCTAATACACCTGCTGTTTTTGTACCTGGCTTTAGGTATCTGAACAGTTCTAATTTTTTATCTTTATGCATATTCGTTACTGAACAATGTTAATCGTTTGATAAAATAATATAACGTCCTGATAAAACTATGTCATTAGTTTCATTGAAGTAATTAGCGGCGTACAACAAAAAATGAATCGCTGTCTCAAGTAAACAACGGCTTACTCTTGTCGTAAAACAAGATACACTGCTGACAGATATATACTTAATGGAGAAATAGTAAATGGAACTGGAAACGTTATTGAATACTTTGGCTGAAACCCCAGAAGCCGTGCAATTTGAAGATACAATGCAAGTGATCGAAGCCCACTATGATTTTTCTGAGAGCGAGTTTCGCAATGGTGAGGTAGTGAACGCTGCAGGGCAGAATAATGGTTCGTGTAAGATTTTTGCTTTTGGTTTAGAGCAAGGTTTATCAGCGGAGCAAACACTTGCTTGTTTTGGTCAATTTTATCGTAACGACGTGTTAGGTTTTCCTGATAACAGCGACCATCAAAATATTCGTAACTTTATGGTTCATGGCTGGAATGGTATCCAGTTTTCTCAGCCTGCGCTGGTTGCAAAAGCGAAGTAGACACTAACCAGGTAGCGATCAGGTCGAAACTTAATCTCAGTATTTTGAAGCGAGAAAACAACCTCTCGCTTTTTTGTCTATGTTGAACCAGCTTGTAACTTGATAACTAGTAACGAGCTGAATAGGTTCTAAACTACTGAACAGGCAAGGCAGACAAGCACTTACGACACATGCAAACCCCAGCTTTTGGAATATCGCTAGTATCTCGTTTTTCTAGCTCAAAACACCAGCACGTATCTTTACCCGCACTGATATCGCATTGAGCTTGCTCATTACACTGTGGACACTGGTGAGTCGAACTCTCGCCACTAAGGTTATCCATGACTGACGTTCGTTCGTTTTCAGATAAGCCTTTCCAGCCTATAATCTCATCCATTGTTCGAAAGCAGCCACTACACATTCCGCCATTATTTTTACAAGCCGCTCGGCAAGGTGTTTTCATTTATTTAACCTGTGATTCATTTGGGCTGAAATGTAGCATATTTGTTTACTCTTGAAGAGCCGTTAGGCTAAGAAATTACTCAGTTAAATTTAGAAATGACCTCGTAATTTTTAGGCTTTTCATGTAGCATCTCGCCCCTTTTGTTGAGTGGGGGATATTATGTTTATTGGATTTGATTATGGAACAGCGAACTGTTCTGTCGCGGCGATGGTTAATGGAGAGCCAAGCCTGTTACCGCTCGAAGGTAACAACCACTATATTCCCTCAACCGTGTTTGCGCCTACCCGTGAGAGTGTTTCTGAACACCTCTTCCGTCACTTGAATATCAAGCCGAGTGATGCGATCGGTGAGCAAGTATTACGACGTGCGATCGCTCTGAACAGAGAAGAGAGTATCGACTTAGTGCCAGAAGACATGGCATTTGGTCAGGCTGCATTGGACTTATATTTAGAAGATCCTCGCGATGTTTATTACGTTAAGTCTCCTAAGTCTTTCCTTGGCGCGAGTGGACTGCATGATGTTCAGGTGAGTTTCTTCGAAGATTTAGTGTGTGCCATGATGGCAAATATCAAGCATCAAGCCGAACTCACGACTCAAGAGCAGATCAAGCAAGCTGTTATCGGCCGACCAATTAACTTCCACGGTCGAGGTGGTGAAGAGGCGAACAGACAAGCTGAAGACATCCTCACTCGCGCAGCTAGGCGTGCAGGTTTCCTTGATATCGCTTTTCAATTTGAGCCCGTAGCCGCAGGTCTTGATTACGAAAGTACATTAACTGAAAACCAAACAGTATTGGTTGTCGATATTGGCGGTGGTACCACCGATTGCTCATTATTAGAAATGGGACCAAGTTGGTCTGGTAAAGCGGATCGTACCCAGAGCTTGTTGGCACACAGTGGACAAAGGGTAGGGGGTAATGACCTCGATATCTATCTTGCATTCAAACAACTGATGTCACCTTTTGGTATGGGCAGCAAAGGCATTTCGGGTATCGATATGCCACTGACTCAATTCTGGAACCCAATTGCGATTAATAATGTTGAAGCTCAAAAGAATTTCTATTCGAGAGAAAACTTAGCAGCATTGAAATTACTTCGTAAAGAAGCGTCAGAGCCTCAAAAGCTAGAACGTTTGATGAAGGTTTATCACGACACCTTGGGCTACGGTATTGTGCGCAGAGCGGAAGAAGCCAAGATTGCGCTGGCAGAATCCTCTCAATATCGTGCTGCGATTAATGTTGCCTCTGAACTGGTCGAGGTAGATATCTCAGTCGAACAGATGGTTGAAGCGATTGAAACACCAAAGTCTAAGATGGTTGAGTTGGTTAAAGAGGCGATTCAACAAGGCCAGAAAAAGCCAGACGTAATCTACATGACGGGTGGTTCAGCTCGTTCACCGATACTTCGTGAAGCCGTACAACAAGCTGTGCCGAACGTACCGATTGTGAGTGGTAATTACTTCGGTTCAGTAACTGCAGGGTTAGCTCGTTGGGCCGAGGTTTGCTTTAAATAAGAGTCCATTGGTGAGTTATGAAGGGCAACCAGTCGCTGATTGGTTGCCCTTTTTTTGTTTTTTCTCTAATGAACTTTCTATTGAGCGATTTTTCCTAGCTCAAATTAGGATTTGTTTCACAAAGCTAAATATTTCAGTTGAGTTCTGCATGTTACAAAGTATTTCAATGGTAAGGGTGTGTACCTCAATGGTCTGATGAGTGAACCGTCGGTTCGATTTTTAATGCTTTATTAGTGACTAAAAAATCAAAAATAATCAAAGCATTTGTCTAAAAAGATGAAAGGGTTCGTCAGTGGATTCTCATCTATCATTTTGTTTTAAAGGTATTTTTATTTTTTATAGGTCGATTTTTTTTATTTTATATATTTTAATGCAACTTTCCTGCCATTCGTATATTAGGGTTGGGCTGCTTGTTAAATGCAGGTAACAACTTCTCCGTAAGCACGAGGTTGTTAGTGAATAACTCACCCAGTTACATAATGGATATGACAATGAATAAGAAACTTTTAGCGCTAGCAATTTCTGGTGCAGTATTTGGTACACAGGCAGTTGCAGTAGAACTTTACAACGAAGACGGCACAACATTCTCTGTTGGCGGCCACGTTTCAGTAAACCTAAATGGTTCTGAGAACGGCGATACAGATGTAGGTGCTAACTCACCACGTATCAACTTTAACGCTACTCAAGAACTGAGTAACGGCTTTACTGCTGACGCTAAAGGCGAATGGGCACTTAACTACCTTGAAGGTGGTGAAGAGACGTTTACAACTCGTCTAGGTTACGTCGGTCTTACTCACGATAACTTTGGTCGCGCAGTAGTGGGTACTCAATGGGCTCCTTACTACGACGTAGCGGGTGTTGCGGATATGCCAATCGCATTCGCGAATGACTTTATTTACGACAACCACGGTGCTCTTGGTACTGGTCGTGCAGACAAAATGGTTTCTTACCGCAACGGTTTTGAACTAGGTGAAGCTGGTAAAGTTACTATCGGTCTAGGTTGGCAGGGTACTCAAACTGCATCTGACATCTACACTGCAACTATTAGCGATGATTCTGGTTTGACTGATGCGTCTCAAACAATTGGTATCAACACTGAAGTTAAAGACCGCACACAAGTTACACTTGGTTACGAGATCATGGGTGCTAAACTTGGTTACGGTTACAACACTGGTGACATCAAGATTTCTGGCGACACTGAAACAGCATCATCTCACGTATTCTCTGCAGCATATGGTTCATACGGCACAGGTCTTTACCTTGCGGGTGTTTACGCTTCTAACGAGTACATGAACTCTACTTCAAGTACTGGTGCATTTAACGGTGTAGATGCGACGCTAACTGGCCTTCTAGCTGAAAGTGATGCATACGAGCTATTGGCTGCATACGCACTAGACAACAGCCTAAACTTCATCATCAACTACGAGATGGTTGAAGGTCGTGTAGCTACAGGCGAGTCAAAAGACACAGCTCGTGAAGAGCTAGCTCTTCAAACTGAGTACAACTTCACTCCTAAGTTTGTTGGTTACGCTGGTTACCAGTTCGACCTAAACGACGACAACGGTCGTAATACTGATGATAAGTGGACTATCGGTGGTCGTTACTACCTATAAGTCGCAGACTTATTTAGCATAGTGTTTACTCCTTAAGTTTACCTTTTCGGATACTGTCCTAGACACCATGCTAAGCCCTCTCAAGCCTTTTGGTTTGAGAGGGCTTCTTTCGTTCTATACGCACCTGTTTTAGCTTTTCCTTCATGTTCCCTTGCTATTCATTTTGTCTACGTAGCTATGGCTCTTGTCATTAGTATTACATGTCGCGATCTTCGGATAAAAGTATTTAAATCATTTAATTGAGCTAAAGATCAGAATTTAGATATTGGTAACCATCTTGTCGAAGACTCTCATTTTATGATGCGTTAAACTCTTCACTCCAAAAAAATAGTTCAGGGATAAACTATGAGCAGTGTTGTCGATCAGGAACAGTTGATGAATTCGAAACGAACAGCAACCCCCACCAAGGTGCTGTGTGTTGGGCGTAACTATGTCGATCACATCGAAGAACTCAATAACGCAATCCCAGACTCTATGGTGGTTTTCAATAAACCGAGCACCAGTGTTACGTCATCTCTATCTTCTTTTCATCAAGAAGCGCTGCACTACGAAGCAGAAATCTGTTTTATCGTTGAAAATAGCCAGTACTCCGCTGTGGGTTTAGGACTAGATCTCACCAAACGTGAATTACAAAGTAGCTTAAAAGCGAAAGGCCTACCTTGGGAGCGCGCCAAGGCGTTTGATGGTTCCGCTGTCTTGAGCCGTTTTGTACCCATTGATAACTTAGATCTCTCTGACTTAAATCTAGAGCTATTTATTAACTGTGTTCGCGTCCAAAAAGGACACGTAGAGCAGATGCTTTACTCTCCACAAACTATTCTCGAAGAGTTATCTTCTTACACGACTTTGCTCGATGGTGATGTTGTAATGACAGGCACACCTAAAGGTGTTGGTGAGGTCCATCGAGGTGATATCTTCCTTGGCCGTCTAAAGTGTGGTGAAACGACATTGATTGAGATTGAGTGGGTAGCGAGTTAATTAATACTCTATGTTTAGTTAATAAATTGGTTTGAATGGTTAAAGTTAGTTTTTAATTCGTACAATTTACCACCTTACAACTAATTGCATCTGGAAGGGTGTTGGTAATTGATATAAAATCCGCCTCCGTTTTTATCAATACTGAAACCCATGATCGACTTAGCCATCTTACCTGTTTACCTGACAGCCGTTGTTGCACTTCTTCTTTTACCTGGCCCTGATATGTTACTTATCGCGAGCTCAAGTATGAGCTATGGCCGCAAGGTAGGTGTGTTCGCAAGTTTAGGTAACGCAACTTCCGGAATCATCCTGACAGTATTGGCAGCGATGGGTGTTTCAGCATTGATCGCAATGAGCCCCGTCGCTCTAAAAGCCCTTCACCTCTTAGGCGGAACCTACTTATTGAAAATGGGGTGGGATTGCCTTCGAACAGAACAGGGTAACGCGCCTGAGTTAAGCGATAACTTTGCAGCAAAAGCCTACTATCAA
Organism: Vibrio sp. 10N.261.46.A3; assembly: GCF_041472995.1. NCBI lineage: Bacteria > Pseudomonadati > Pseudomonadota > Gammaproteobacteria > Vibrionales > Vibrionaceae > Vibrio > Vibrio sp. 10N.261.46.A3. Next base: position 160,859 of record NZ_JBFRRH010000039.1, read on the forward strand.
AGAGCGCTAATCAGTAACCTGCTTAATCCTAAAGCGTTGGTTTTCTTTGTGATGTTTCTGCCTCAGTTCGTGTCGACGAATATTGAAGCGACTTCTGGTGAGCAGATGCTCGTTCTGGGTTTATTACTGAATGTTCTCGGCTTAACGTTTAACTTTTTGCTGGTGGCGTTAGTGGGTACGATTGGTAAATCTCTCGTAGAAAACGCGAAGTTTCGTACCTATCAACAGAAAGTCATGGGCGGAGTTTTCATCGTGTTAGCTATCTGGATGTTGTCTTCTTTCTTTACTTCGTAGACGACTCAAATCAGACATCTTCTCGTGGTTAGCCGCTGAGACAAAAATGGACGCTTCGAGCGTCCATTTTTATATTTAACCGTTACATGTTGAACGCGCTAAATCGCTATGAATTCAACTCTTGTTGGTGCTGCTCAATCAGTTTCTCCATGTACTGCTCACCGCGCAGGCGAGTGTCTTCATAGGTTTCTGTCCCTTCAAACTTTGTCACCGTTTCATAATAGACCTTCACTTTTGGCTCTGTGCCTGAAGGTCTTACGATGATGCGTGAGCCGTCCTTTAGATGATAAATGAGTACGTCACTCGCGGGCAGGTTGATGGCTTCAGTATTGCCCCCAATGACGAAGCGTAAAGACGACTGCAGGTCTTCAATCACAGAGATAGCGACACCGTTGATTGCTTTAGGCTGTGCTGAGCGGAGCTTAGAACCAATCGATGGTGAGTCTGGGTTAAGGGCAATACTTCGTTGAGCGTTGGTGTGAACCCCATGTTCAAATGAAATCTGAGCGAGAAGATCCCAAACGGTTCGGCCTTGAGATTTTAACTCCTCAACCAATTGAGCAAACACGACGATAGCAGACAGCCCATCTTTGTCTCGTACCTGAGTACCAATTGTGTAGCCTAACGCTTCTTCATAGGCGAACAAGAACTCGTTCTGCTCATCTTCTAATTGCATGCCAATATTCGCTAACCATTTAAAGCCTGTCAGCGTTTGGAAATAAGTCGCCCCGTGGGATTGAGCTACTTTTTCAAGCAATGTTGAAGATACGATACTGTTACCAACTAATTGGTTTTTGGTATGCGGCTTTGAGAGTAGATAATGAGCGAATAGCACGCCGACTTGGTCACCTGTTAGCATTTTGTATGAGGCGTCATCTGTTCTCACTGCAACAGCAAATCGGTCTGCATCTGGATCGTTGGCACAAGCAATGTCGGCATCGACACTTTTTGCTAAGTTAACCACCAGATCCATCGCACCTTTTTCTTCCGGATTCGGGAAGTTGACGGTCGGGAAGTTACCATCGGGCTCTCTTTGTTCTGCAACGCTGAAAACCTTATGGAAACCAGAATCGTGAAGTAGATCCTCAGCCATTTGTGCGCCGACACCATGCATTGCGGTATAGGTGATGGTGGTGTTCGCCGATTCGATCTCTTTACTCACGTATGGGCTCTGATTGATCGCAGCGCGGTACGTTTGATAATAGCCTTCAGTCAACCAAACCAACTTACCTTGTGTTTCAGCATCACTTAAGCTCATTAAAGGGAGCGGCTTAGTTGATGCGATATCGATTTCAGCGGCAATGCCTGCATCGTGAGGAGGAATGATTTGAGCGCCATTCTCCCAGTACACTTTAAAACCATTGTATTCCGGCGGGTTGTGGCTGGCCGTCACCACAACGGCAGCTGCGGCGTTGAAGTGCTCAATACCAAAGGCAACGATAGGGGTCGCTGCGACATTCGAGGTTAGATAAACCTTAATACCTAAAGCCGTGAGCACGGAAGCGGTATCAATCGCGAACTGCTTGGAATCTAAACGGCCGTCATAACCGACGACCACACCGCGAATGGTCGCATTAGCGACATGTTCGATTAAGTAGTGGCCGAGCCCGGTTGCGGTTTCCTGTATGACTAAACGATTCATTCGATTTGGCCCGCATCCAACTTTACCTCTAAGTCCTGCCGTTCCGAACTCTAATCGTTGGGTAAAACGGTCTTCAAGTTCGTTGTGCATTCCCTCATCGATGAGGTGTTGAAGTTCTTCACGAGTTCTTGGGTCTGGGTCTCTCGCTAACCAATTCATTGCATCTTGCATAATCACTAAACCTTTTAATGTCTGTATGACTTACTGTTGATTTAATTTAAGTGATATTGATTATCATTTCCATGAAAGCAATCGTAAAACTCGATATAAAATAAATTCCAACGGCAAGAGGGCACGTAGATTAAGCCACTTCAAATAATTGACTGTTTAGTAAGTAAACTTACCTTGAACAATTGGATATCACTAACTAGCCTTTTACATAAATATAACAAAATTTAACAAATTCGCCGTTTTGAATCTTTTATGGAAACCTCCAACGCTTTTGAACCGTATTAGTTCTTAGGTTATATGAGGTCAGTAGCCTGATCACAGGCTAGTTCCATGTGAGTTGTAGATTGAGATTCAGCCTTTTCATGTGTAGCCGGAATAACAATGAATGTTGTCCAGCTCGCAACGACATTTAGGTCGCAAGTATCCAATTTGGAAGGATAAGGAGAGATCTTTTGAAAAGATTACTGGTTAGGCTAGCGTGGCTTTTGAAGAGTTTTGTTGTGCTTTTAGTATCGCCTTTAGTGTACGCAAGCAGTGATTACAACATGACTCAAGGCGTCACTGAGATCAGTGGTAAGGTGTATGAACTTCATATGCTGATCTTCTACATCTGCTGTGCAATTGCCTTTGTTGTTTTTGGTGTGATGTTTTATTCGATTTTGAGGCACAGGAAATCGAAGGGCGCAGTTGCTGCACATTTTCACGAAAGCACGAAAGTCGAAATTCTTTGGACCATCATCCCTATTATCATCCTCATCGCTATGGCGATACCCGCCACCAAAACTTTGATAGCGATGGAAGATACCTCCCAATCAGATCTGACCGTTAAAATCACTGGATCACAATGGAAATGGCATTACAGCTATTTTGGTGAAGACGTCGAATTTTTCAGCCTTTTAGCGACCAGTGATAAAGAGATTGAAGGCATTGAAGTGAAAGGCGCGCATTACTTGCTAGAAGTTGATAAGCCACTTGTACTGCCTGTTGATCGTAAAGTCCGTTTCTTGATGACTTCTGACGATGTGATTCACTCATGGTGGGTGCCAGCATTCGCCGTTAAGAAAGATACCATTCCAGGTTTTATCAATGAGGCTTGGACAAAGATAGATGAGCCCGGTGTCTACCGCGGGCAGTGTGCAGAGTTGTGTGGCCGCGCTCATGGTTTCATGCCGATAGTGGTACATGCCATGGAAGAAGCCGAGTTTGACACATGGCTAGCAGAGCAGAAAGAGTTAGCGATAGCTGAACAACAAGCCGCGAAAGAAGCATTAGGTGCGTCACTTTCCTTGGCGGAGTTGAATACCATCGGTGAAGAGGTTTACAAAACTCGATGTGCGGTTTGTCACCAAGCAAACGGTGAGGGCATTTCCGGAGCATTCCCTGCCATCAAAGGAAGTCCTATTGCCCTTGGTGATGTGGATGTTCACATCGACACCATTGTTTATGGTCGTGGCGGTACGGCGATGCAAGCGTTCGATAATCAGTTAACTGAGAAAGAGATCGCAGCGGTAGTAACTTATCAACGAAATGCTTGGGGTAATGATACCGGCGATATTGTTCAGGCCTCAGATATCAACGCTTATAAGGCGAAGCAAGAAGGCGGCTCTGAAAGCTCAACGGATGATGCACAAAATGATGCTAAGGATCAGTTATGAGTTCACCAATCAATAAGCCGGTGAAATCGGCTCCAGCAGAAGATCAAGTACTGAGCCATTCTGCGGAAGGCACCTTGGGCAATAATGATTTGCCTGTTGATGATCACGACTCACATGCGACACCTAAAGGCTGGGCTCGTTGGCTGTATTCAACCAATCATAAAGACATTGGTACACTTTATTTGTGGTTCAGCTTTGCAATGTTCTTAACGGGCGGAGCAATGGCGATGGTGATCCGTGCTGAGCTGTTCCAACCGGGTTTACAACTTGTTGAGCCAGATTTCTTCAATCAGATGACTACTGTCCATGGTTTAATCATGGTATTCGGTGCCGTGATGCCTGCATTTACGGGTTTGGCTAACTGGATGATTCCGATGATGATCGGTGCTCCAGATATGGCGTTGCCGAGAATGAACAACCTCAGTTTCTGGATCTTGCCTTTTGCGTTTCTAATCTTAATCGGATCTTTGTTTACAGAAGGAGGCGGCCCGAGCTTTGGTTGGACCTTCTACGCGCCACTCTCGACAACTTATGGCCCAGACAGTACCGCGCTATTCGTATTCTCAGTCCATATTATGGGGATCAGTTCGATCATGGGGGCGATTAACGTGATCGTAACCATAGTGAACATGCGCGCGCCGGGTATGACTTGGTTCAAGCTACCGATGTTCGTATGGACATGGTTAATTACCGCTTTCTTGCTGATAGCCGTGATGCCCGTGCTCGCGGGTGCGGTGACCATGGTACTGACTGACAAATACTTTGGGACCAGCTTCTTTGATGCCGCCGGTGGTGGGGACCCGGTGATGTTCCAGCACATATTCTGGTTCTTTGGGCATCCCGAAGTGTACATCATGATCTTGCCGTCTTTTGGTATTGTCTCAGCCATCATCCCTGCATTCAGTGGTAAGCGCCTGTTTGGTTATCACTCGATGGTTTATGCGACCTGTAGTATCGCACTGTTGTCATTCTTGGTTTGGGCACACCACATGTTCACCACGGGTATGCCAGTATTTGCTGAACTGTTTTTCATGTATTGCACCATGTTGATAGCGGTGCCGACCGGTGTGAAAGTCTTCAACTGGGTGGCGACCATGTGGCGGGGGGCTTTGACCTTTGAAACCCCAATGCTGTTTGCGATTGCCTTTATTGTTCTGTTTACGATTGGTGGGTTATCTGGATTGATGCTCGCTATCGTGCCAGCTGATTTCCAATATCACGATACTTATTTTGTTGTGGCTCACTTCCATTATGTTTTGGTAACAGGTGCCGTGTTCTCGATTATGGCTGCCGCCTATTATTGGCTACCTAAGTGGACCGGACATATGTACGACCACAAGCTCAGCCTGTGGCATTTCTGGACGTCGGTGATTTCAGTCAATGTACTGTTCTTTCCTATGCACTTTTTAGGGTTAGCGGGTATGCCGCGTCGTATTCCAGATTACGCCATTCAGTTTGCTGATGTTAACCAAGTCGTGTCGATTGGTGGCTTTGCCTTTGGATTGTCTCAGCTGATTTTCTTATGGCTAGCGATTAAGTGCGTAAGAGGGGGAGAGCCTGCACCAAGCAAGCCTTGGGATAGAGCTGAAGGTCTTGAATGGACAGTACCAAGCCCTGCGCCTCACCACACCTTTACTCATCCACCTAAAGTGGATTAGAGGACAGAACCATGAGTGATAAGCAAAGCGATCCTAATCAAGATAAAAAACAACCAAAGCGCCTGTCTAATAAGCGATCGACCAAAAAGCTGACGGGCTACTTGGTGTTGAGCGTGGTTGCGATGTTTGGCTTCGGTTTCGCTTTGGTGCCGCTCTACGATGTGATGTGTGAGGCCTTAGGGATCAATGGTAAAACCAATACCGTTTCCGCAGTTCAACCTCAGGGAATGCAGCCTGACTATTCTCGTACGGTCCGAGTTGAATTCATGTCCCACATCAAGCCAGATATGCCATGGCAGTTTTCGCCTGAGGTTCGAGTGTTAGAGGTTCATCCTGGTGAGGTGGTGCAAACTAACTACATTGCCAAAAACCTTTCTGGATCTTCATTGGTTGGCCAAGCCGTACCATCGGTTTCTCCAGGTATGGGGGCAACTTATTTCAATAAGATGGAATGCTTTTGCTTTAATCAACAGCCATTGGACGGGCACAAGAGTGCCGAAATGGGATTGATATTTTACATTGAGCCAGATATTCCAGAATCGATACATACGCTTACGCTCTCTTACACGTTATTCAATATCACGAATGAGGTGGGTGCAGCGGCCAATAAATCTGAGCCTAACGTACTCGCAAGTAACTAGGGATTTACAGAACCAGTATCAACATAAGGAGTTGAGCGATGAGTTCTAAAAAGGAAGTTTATTTCGTTCCACATCAAAGTCACTGGCCATTAGTGGGTGCTGTAGCACTGTTTTTGGTCGCGGTTGGCGCTGGCTTGACGGTGCAAAACATGGGAACCGACGCCGCAGGTGGAGTATTTGGCAAAGCGGTGTTGTTAGTCGGGTTTGCTGTGCTGCTTTACATGCTTGCAGGTTGGTTTAGCAATGTGATCACAGAATCATTGAGTGGTCTCTATTCTGAGCAGATATCTCGTTCTTTTAGACAAGGAATGAGCTGGTTTATTTTCTCCGAAATCATGTTCTTCGGCGCTTTCTTTGGCGCGCTTTTCTATGCACGCATGATTTCTGTGCCTTGGATTGGTGGTGCGGGTAATAATGAAATGACCCATGAAGTATTGTGGCCGATGTTCCAATCAATATGGCCACTAACGACTACCCCTGATGGTGTGACGACACAAGCCATGCCTTGGCAAGGTATCCCGCTTAAGAACACCATTATTCTGCTGCTTTCCTCTGTGACGCTGCACATGGCACATATCAGTCTTGAGCAAAATAAGCGTATGGCTTTGATCGTCTGGTTGGAGATAACCATTGTTCTGGCTGGCTTCTTCTTGTTCTTCCAAGTTGAAGAGTATCTTCATGCTTATCAAGAGATGGGGCTGACACTTCAGTCTGGCATCTACGGCAATACCTTCTTCTTGCTGACTGGGTTTCATGGTTTACATGTCTGTTTAGGAACGATCTTTTTGATCGTGTTGTTGGCAAGGGTTGCGAAAGACCACTTCACTCCGAAAGACCACTTTGCGTTCCAAGCGGGCAGTTGGTATTGGCACTTTGTTGATGTGGTTTGGTTGGGCCTGTTTGTATTTGTCTATGTGCTTTAAAGGTGGAGCCTACAGGGGATTAATAGGGGCGAGGGTTAGGAGTTATCACTCCTGCTCCCAAAGCAAGTAATAAAAGTAGCACGACAACGGCTGACCACATCACACGACGACCCAAGAAGTGACTGAGCCTTTTTCCATTGTGTTTACCAGAGGCGATTTGGATTAGACCTTTCATCAAATTGAAAGCGATAAAAAACAGCAAAGCGACCAATACGACTTTAAATAACAGTACATAGGTAGATGACGCCATAGTGACAACTCCAAACCGATTGATTGATGATGAACACAAGTTCCGCAGTAAAGGTTTTTGGATAGCGGTTGTTTTAACTGTGGTTTCAGTCGGCGCTTTAATCAAGTTAGGTTTATGGCAACTCGATCGTGGTAACGAGAAATTACGTTATGAACAGCAATTAGCTGAGAGAGCACAGCTATCGTCACAACCTTTAGGTGTCGTTATTTCTGAGTTGCGAGAGCTGGGTTTATCTTCTCAAGAGTCATTAAATCCTCAAACCCTAAACGGGCTAAAGGCTGATGTTGAATTAGTCAATACGAGTGGTTTGTTACTCTTGTTAGACAACCAGATAAACCAAGGAACGGTAGGGTATGTGATTTACATGTTGGGTAAGGTTCGTCTTGAAGATGAAAACCAGTCCTTAGTGGCTGAAAAACAGTTGTTGATCGATCTTGGGTTTGTTCCGGCAAGTAATGACAGAAGAGAACTACCGCAATTAGGAAGCATCACTGTACCAACCAAAATGTCAGGGCGCATGTATACACGCTCGGTTAATCCTTTAAGTCATGAGTTGGGTTTAGAAAATACGACACCGAATAGAATCCAAAACCTAAACATAGCAGCGTTATCAAAGTACACAGGGCAAGAAGTGCTGCCTTTTGTCTTCCAACCTCAGAGCTTAGATTCCTGGCCTTATGAGTTGTTATGGCGACCGACGGCGATGAAATCTGAGAAGCACTTTGGTTACTCGTTTCAATGGTTTGTAATGGCTGCTGTACTTCTGTTTTTGATGTTGTTGATTGGGTTCCAATATTTTAAGAAAAATAGCCACATCAATAAGAAGTAGGCACTTGAAATAGCGATTGAAAGGCAGCGCCTACAACAAGGAAGAAAGATGGATAAATCTCAAGCACAAATGAACAGGGAAAGTACCGATGCAAACATGGCCGAGCTTAAAAACCGAAGAACTAAGGGGCGTCTGGTATTAATCGGATTAGTTTTGATTTTTGCTTTGCCTGCGATTATTGCCAAAACCGTGTTGGACCAGAATTGGTACACCTCAGGTGTCACTAACTCCGGCGAATTGGTCGAACCAAGAACCACACTAGCGGATTTCGGCGTAACGGTACCCATGGCAGGAGAGGGTTGGGTTGTGGGTTATATCGCACCGATGGAGTGCGAAAGCTTGTGTGAACAACAGCTCCATTATTTGAATCAAAGCTACTTGGCGTTAGGTAAAAACAAAGAGCGCGTGACCGCCGTAGTTTTTGTATCGGAAGGTAACTCGTTAACGGGCTCGCTTGATAAGCCGGATTTGTCTTTGTTAGCTGGTGGCGATCAGTTAAGCACCGAGTTTGCGCCGGCTTCCATTGTCATTATTGACCCGCTAGGTCAGCTGGTTATGGAGTACAAAAGCGTTTCGGAACCGTCGCAGTTAGTCGGGCAATCCAAAGGCATGATTCATGATCTAAGAAAGCTACTCAAGCTGTCACGAGTTGGGTAGTTGATGGCGCGAGTGCTTGAGTGTAAGAAGCGAAAGGGAATAAGTATAGGGAGATAAGTGATGCAGAATAAAGCCCCTGATTTACTGATGCTCGTGATGCGAGCGACTATCTTGTTAACCCTTACCGTGATTGTTCTCGGCGCTTATACACGTTTGTCTGATGCTGGTCTTGGTTGTCCTGATTGGCCTGGGTGTTATGGGAAGATCACGGTTCCTTCTGATGCCCAAGCGGTGAATCAAGCCAATCTGCAATTTCCTGAGCGAGCTCTCGAAGCAGACAAAGCTTGGATAGAGATGATACATCGCTACTTTGCAGGAACGTTAGGACTGCTCATCTTTGTCGTTGTAGCTTGGTGTATTAAAAAGAACATCACACCAGTTGGTCTTCCACTGCTTATCTCAGCCACTGTGATCTTTCAGGCCTTGCTTGGAATGTGGACGGTGACTCTCAAGTTGATGCCCGTTGTGGTTATGGCGCATTTGATGGGGGGCTTTACGTTGCTGTCACTGTTGTGTCTGCTCTACTGTCGCTTGTCTCAATTCCAAAGCCGTTTTGGCGAGGCTTCTTATTCTCCAACACTTAAAGTTTGGGCGCTCTTTGGGTTACTCATTGTGATTGGGCAGATACTGCTTGGTGGTTGGACATCGTCAAACTATGCCGCTTTGGTGTGTACCCAACTGCCTATTTGTGAAGGTAACTGGATGAGCTACCTCGATTTCAAAAATGCGTTCGATTTTGCTCAACACGGACACGATAACTATGAGTTTGGCGTGTTGGAGTATCCCGCGAGGCTCACCATCCATGTCATGCACAGGTTCGGGGCTATTGTGGCGACATTAACGGTGCTGATGGTTGTGTACCAGTTATGGAAGTTTGGCCAAGCACCTCACCAAAAGTTGAGCGTGATTGTGGCAATAGTGCTGTGTACTCAAATCAGCCTTGGGATCAGTAATGTATGGTTTCACTTGCCAATCTCAGTTGCGGTTTTGCATAACCTAGTCGCAGCAATGTTGCTCATCAGCATGGTTGTAACCAATTTTGTGGTGTGGCAACGCAAACCGAGTGAGAGCTTGGTGAAGAACAGTGTATTACAAGGAGGTAATCATGGTCAGTAGAACGTCAACACAGTATGAAGTGGTGGCTCAAGACGCAGCCTTAACTCATAAGGTGACCGCCAACAATGACATAACGTTAAGTAAAGAAAAGGCTGAAAAAAACAAAGCCACTTGGAAGGTTTATTTAACGCTGACAAAGCCTAAAGTGGTTGCTTTGATGTTACTGACGGCATTGGTTGGGATGTGTTTGGCCGTGCCGAATGGATTACCTTTGCAACAAACTCTGTTCGGAATGATTGGGATAGGGTTAATGGCAGGTTCAGCGGCTGCGTTTAACCATTTGATCGATAAAAAGATCGACGGCCAGATGTCTCGAACAAATCGACGTCCTTTACCATCCGGTGAGCTCAGCAGTGTGCGCGTATTCAGCTTTGCAGCAGGTATCGGCTTATTTGGGTTCGCTACGTTAGTGGTGTGGGTCAATCAACTCACGGCTTGGTTAACCTTTGCAAGCTTATTGGGCTATGCGGTCATCTATACCATGTACTTGAAGCGAGCGACGCCACAGAACATCGTAATTGCAGGGATAGCTGGCGCAATGCCACCGTTATTGGGCTGGACGGCAGTCACCAACGAGCTGCATTCAAATGCTTGGTTGTTGGTGATGATCATCTTTATTTGGACACCTCCTCATTTCTGGGCGTTGGCAATTCATCGTCGTGACGAGTATGCCAAAGTGAACATCCCCATGTTGCCTGTGACTCACGGAATCGAATACACCAAGACGTCTATTCTTCTGTATACCTTGTTGCTTAGCATCGTGTGTATATTGCCTGTATTGGTTGGCATGAGCAGCTGGATATATCTTAGCGCTTCATTGGTGCTCAACGGCGGGTTTGTTTATCACGCTTGGATACTTAAATATCGTGATGAACCCAATATGGCCATGAAAACCTTTAAGTTCTCCATCTATCATCTCATGATCTTGTTTGTGGCTCTGTTGGCAGACCACTATCTACTTTGATAACCCCATTTCTGCTGTTGCTGAATAAGAAAACGGATGCTCTGAGCATCCGTTTTTGTTTGGCTAATTACACAAGCTCACATACTTGAAAGTAAGTAACTCGCTAACAATTAGTCCACTTTGTTCCAAGCATCTTGCCAGTGTGAACCTACACCTGGTTCGTACTGAGTTGCTGTTGGAGCCCATTGAACACAGTAACCAGAGTATGGGAACTCTTTACACTGATAAACACCACCATCGCTGCTCAGAACCTTTGTTCCTGCAGTGTAAGATTCAATGCTTTCTGGGAACACAAAGTCGTAATCGCCTGCTGGTGGCGGTGTTTGCTCGTCCATTAGATGGAAATCAAGTGTGTTCTGATCCACTAAGTTGCCTTGGTCATCTTTCGTCACAACCACAAGCATGTGGTGGCCAGCTTCAGACTTAGAAAGAGTCAGTTGAACATCTTCAACTTGTCCGTCTGTTAGAACCGATTTCTGAGATGCAAGTGCTTCACGATGGTGGTTGTACACGGTAAGCTCAGCTTGGATATCACCTGTTGCCGCTAACGTAAGATCAAGATGAGTAGGTTGGCTCTCATCGATAATATACTCTGATTCTAAGCCCGTTACTTCAAGCTCATGCTCGGGTTCTGGAGTATCAATCTTGTAGCCGATTTCTACACTGTTAAAGCCAGAGCCTGCTTTTATATAAACAGGGTTAGTGCCGTAAACGGGGGCGAAATCGCCTTGGTCGTTCAATTGGCCTGCTTTGATTTGCGTCTGCTCTTGGTTGATCTTAGAAGCAAGCGCGTAAGACCAGTTATTGGCTTTGCCTTGCTCTGAACTTTGAATCACAAGCTCAGTGCTGTATGAAGCATTCTCACCAGATTGGTCGAATACACGAGTGTAAACAGCGTCACCAACATTCAGGTCTTGTGTTGGGTTGATTTGACCACCTTGATCCCAATCAGGAATGATAGGGCCGTCGCCATCAAACTTCACATCGATAACGTTGTAGAAAGCCGCTGCAGTGTCACCTACATCCCATACCGCAAGGATCACTTGATAGCCTTCGCGCTCTGGCACATTACACAAGTGGCTTACTTGCATCGGTGGCTGTTCCATATTGCCTTCAACAACACAGAATGGCGTTAAGTCAAAAGAGCTGCGAGCCAAAGGCTGGTTTGGATTCCAGTCGGGTTGAGTAATGTAATATTTCCAATCGCGAGTCTTGTGGTTAGCTGTGAAGGTCCACTCAAAGTACTGAGAACCAGACTTGATCGGGTGTTTAACCCAGCGGTCTGCCTTTTGCTCGTCTAGCGCTGCTGCTAAAGAAGATTGCGCACTGGCGATTTTCCCATCAGCAGGGCCAACTTCTGGGAAGCCTTCAGGGCCTTCTACACTTTGTGGTTCGTATTGGATACCACCACAGTTGGTGTTTTTCTCTTGCGTATCACTCGCAGGGAACTTACATAGGGCAACACGGCTCTCAGCTACGCCATTGTTGTATGCCGAGACATAACCGTGACCGAAGCTTGCACCGCTTACGCTAAGAAGCGATAGCGCGATGAGTGATTTTTTTTGGAGTTGTTTCATTATTTGTCCTTACTGTATTTGGCCGACAAAAAAGAGAACACCCCGGCATGCATTTACACTTAAATTCTATTAAGTGGCGGCCCCGCTATCATAGACAGAATATTTGTCGACAGACCGGTGGCTTTGCGTCCTATTCTTTCAAATAGTTTGCCAGAAGTGCGTTTGAGCAATCGAAATGTAGCCAACCAGTTTTATAAATGCGAATCAATCGATTGAAATGTGGAATGCCAATCTCGAACTTTTAATTCTTGATACAAATTAACTTGCTATATGTTTAGTTCGTTAACGTATAAATTATTGATATAAATAAAGAAAGCATTTGCTCTAATCGTTTTAGTGAATGAATTTGGGTTGTTTCGCTTCGCTCTGTACAACAATTGTGCGCATATCAAAACCAAACCTTTGGTTTCCACTAACCGAACCCTGACACGCCATGTATGAAAAACCGGACAATTGATTGGTATGAATTATATAAAGGAGCCGGTATGGAATTCACAGAACTAGACAGAGACGCGTTGTATCAAACGTGGATGTCACAAAAATCGAGAATGCGAATTACGCAGATGGAGTTTTCAAAAAAGCTAGGCATGAACCAGCTTGATTTCTCAAGAGTGCTAAGAGGGGAGACGCCATTAACGATGTCTTTCATTAGTCACTTTTGTCGTTTACTTCATTTGGAACCAAGGAATGTATTCCCCTCGCTGAAAGAGGGCAATGAGTCTGGGCCTAAAGTGGTCTACCTGAAAAGTAGAATGAGTGTTGATGGTGAGATCCAAAATGCTTATATTGAAGGAAATCAGGTAATTGTAGAGTACGCACACACTGTTCAACATGATTGATTTTAGAGTTAGCTCTGATTTTTAACCCCCTTTTTCTACAACCTTTTTACATAGGGTATGGCATACTTAGTTAGATTCCTTAATTTTAGCTAAGTGCGTTATGAACTCTTTAAAAGTCCTTTTGCTTGTTGCAACCAGCATTTTCTTGTTTGGTTGTGCAGGCGGCCCAATTAGAACCGCTACTGAATTTACCAGCTACGAAGATTTTCAGGCTGGGCCTGACGGAGGTGTCGACTTGGTCTGGGCAAGGGTTGGGCTACGTGACGCACAGCGTTTGAAATCCAAGTTAGATGACTACGATTCTGTAGTGATCGACCAAATTTTTGTTTTAGCAGAAGAAGGTTCGTTGGATCAGGAAGAGATTCAGGAACTCACTGAGCACATGGTTGAACGCTTGGAAGAGAAAATATCACCTCATAAAACGATTGTCGATGAACCTACAGAAAAAACGCTCCGCTTGAGTATCGCTCTGAGTAACGTTGAAACGCCCAATCCGATCTTAGCTGTAACGAGCAGCGTTCTGCCGTTTGGCCTTGCGATGTCAACCATATCTAAGGTCACGACTGGTGAGCACACCAATGTTGGGAGTGCGAGTGTAGAGTTATTGGTCAGTGATGCTCAAGAGGGCACACCACTGTTTGCAGCCATCGACCGTGAAGCGGGTAATAAAGACTTTTCAACCATGATTGACTCTCTGGATGATGCCAAAGATGCGATCAACTATTGGGTTGAACGTTTAGGTGATACTCTACACAACATAGATGACGCATAGAAAGAGCGAATAATGCTAGAGAAAGAGAACCTGATTAAGTTGGCTCGAATGCAGATGCCATTTGGAAAGTACGCAGGTCGTACACTGATTGACTTACCTGAAGAATATTTGCTGTGGTTCGATAAAAAGGGATTCCCGTCTGGTGAGCTAGGCGATTTATTAAAACTGTGCCTTGCTCTGAAAATTGAAGGGCTTGATAGTGTCGTCAAGCCACTTAAGCATAATGACCCTAAAGGTATATAACTAAAGTCGTGTAGCGATTTTTGAACAAAGGAGGAATTTAATCGAACATTTTTCGATAGACTAACTCGCCGAACATCGACTTTATAGCGTTGGTGGCATCAGTTTCGCCAATTGTTTGAGCTAGATGTTGCTTTAACCTGAGTACACCGCCACGAGAATATGGACTCGTTCCATCCTTTAAAATGTTTTGTAGAAGCATCTCAATAACTTCTCTAAAGACATGATTATTGGGATCTTCATAAGCCGTTATCCATGAATCAATAAATCTGTCCTTTGTTTCAAAGTCTAGGATGTCTAAGAGGATAGGGAAGACCACCCCTTGGAGTGCTGTGGCAAACATAATGCTATTGGGGTAATAAGCTTGGATGCTGCTCTTTCGGACATTAAATTCTTTAGCAAGACGGTCATAGGTAACTGATGACCAGCCTTCGTTAAGAAAGATTTTAACAATGCGCTCGTCCATTCTTTCTTTTTTTTGTTTTCTTTCTTCAGCGGTAATTCGCGCCATTATATTCAACCGAGTAGTGCTTAGTGAGCTACAGCATACAGATTTCCTTAGTTACAAACAAATTCTGGTACTAGTACTAATAAATTGCTTGCAATTGGTACGAGTACGCAATAATATACACCCCAGTTGAGCGGGACGACCTTCTGTTTGAGCAAGTCCCCATTTTTTTATTGATAATTGGTACTGGTACCAATTAAGGGTGAAGTACATGAATAAATTAAGTTTATCTTCTGTAGTGGTAGCGGCAAATTTAGTGTTAGTTGGCTGTGATGACAGTTCAACTTCAACATCTCCAGAGACGCCAGTTTCCCAAGCTCGAACGGTTACCGTTGATGCAACAATGGCTAACATAACCGAAATGAACGCGATGTCTAATACTTGTCTAAAGGATATTGAATTGCCTGAAGATAAAGTCGTTAGTGTGCAGGAGTTTGATAATAATGTTTGTGCAGTGAAGGACCTTGATGGCAATGTTCATTATGTACGAACGAATAATTACCGCTTGGTAGTGACGGATATGTACGGCACGAGTACATACGATATCAACGATATTGTTGTTGATGGCATGCAGGAAGTAGAAGTCTTTGGAGAGGCGACCTTTAAGATTGAACCAAAAGTTGTAGAAGGTGAATACAATCAGTTTTACTCATATTACTTGGTTGAAGGTGAAGAGGTCCTGGGTGCAGACAAAACGCATGTGTTGATTCATGTGGATAATAAGGACTATTCCTACGTGACATTCACTGTTGCTGACCGTGAAGATATTGATTTTTACCATTCAACTATTACTGAGACTCGTGAGGAACCAAAGAATTTTGGCGCAACTTATTCTGGTGAGATTGAGGGTTCGATCGGTAGTGAATATGGTACGCATGCTTACCGTTATATTGATAAGGATGCGGACGTTTTGATTACCGCATTCAATGGTGCGTCTGTACCAAGTACTATTGAATTTGAACCAATGAGGCATTTCGATCTTGGTGAGTTAAAAATTGATCCTAAGTCAGGTGAAATTATTATCACACCGCCAGATTTTGGTGAGCCGATTGAAATTATCCCATCTCCTGTCGCGCCAGTTATTAAGCCGTCCCAGGTTGATAACGCTGAGCTAGTGTTTTTCGATGGAAACGGTTTTGGTGTATTCAGTACTGTAGCGAATAAAAAAGGATTGGCAGAACCTTGGTTGTATCCCGAGGTGCAGTTTGAGGATGGCCTTAAGTCTCTGAAGCAGTTTGAGTTCAGCTATGAACTCGAGGGGCATGAAAGTTTTGACACTTTTATGAATATTTACCTATTGGATGAAGCTGGTACTCTAGTTCGTGCTATTTATTATCCAAATGGCGACGTAACAGTTGATGATGGTACGCCGGTTATGGATAAAGCCACGTTTATTGAAAATTATGGTAGCTATAAATTAGCAGCCCGAATGGATGGTGTGAGATTCAAGACTAACTTTATTGTTCGTGTTGCTGATGACAATGTAGATGCAGGCTTACAATTTACAGTTAAAGACTTTACGGTCAAAGAGCTATCGCCAGTTGTCATATCAGAACAGTTGGTTGGAGGAACTATCCTTGATTCAATCGATGATACTAATCATAGTGTAGACATCGAACTTACTGGCAACCGTCAATCAAGTATTGACAATCCACTTTGGGTTTATACAGGTACCAAGTTTCCAGCTAAGGAAGGCGACGCACCTACTTTAGGTCAGGTATCAGTTGGTGTAGATGTAAAAGTTTCTGATACATTTTCGGATAAGGCGGCTTCAGATGCTTATATCAATATCTACCTTGATGGTTGGAAGGCGACAGAAACATTTGCGTTATATGTTTCTGGTCAGCTTAAAGGACAAGTTATTCAGCGAGCTCATCGTGAAGGCGAAGCGCAGGAAGTATATTCAAGTTATGACTCTTTTCAAGCTGTTTACTTTGATAAAAAAGTGAAAGGGCTTGCTGAAGGAACGAAGTTAAACACTAACTTTATACTTCGCTTTGGTGATAACGATAATGGTAAAGGCGAGGATGGTAATTTACTGGGTGAGGTAGTAGCTATCAATTCGTTTGATATTACAATCGAACTGCCTATCGAAGAGTAAGACTACTACCTAAATAATAAAACGGGCATTCTCTATGAGAGCCCGTTTTTTTGTTTTTAAGTTCGACACAATTTTACATGCATGATGAAGCTTGAAGGACGGCTCTTCTTACCTTGCTATAAAATACGCAATCGATAGCGTGTAAATAATGGTATACAGGGTGTTTTAAATATAAAACACAAAAAAAATTGCGTTTATTTTTAATTAGTGATTGAAACTAGAGTTTTTACTAGTTAAGTTACAGGGAACAAGAAGATTAGTGCTGATAGAAAGTGACGTGAGACAACGTACATTCAGCTCAAGGATAGAAAAAAGGAAGAAGTAAGCAATGTTCCAGACTGATGATGTAAGAATTAACAAAGTAAAAGAGTTATTACCCCCTGTTGCTGTTTTAGAAAAGTTTCCAGCGACAGAAGTTGCTTCTTCTACAACCTTTGAAAGCCGCAAAGCGATCCACAATATTTTAGAAGAGAGCGATGACCGTTTGCTTGTTATTGTAGGTCCATGTTCTATTCATGATACAGAAGCTGCTCTTGAGTACGGTAAGCGCTTGAAAGTGTTGCGCGACGAACTTGGTGATAACCTTGAAATCGTAATGCGTGTTTACTTTGAAAAGCCACGTACAACTGTTGGTTGGAAAGGTCTAATTAATGACCCGTACATGAACGATACGTTCAAGCTCAATGATGGCCTTCGTCTAGGACGTAAGCTACTGCTGGACCTTACTGACATGGGCATGCCAACGGCAAGCGAATTCCTAGATATGATCACGCCTCAATACGTTGCAGATCTAATCAGCTGGGGTGCAATCGGCGCACGTACTACAGAATCTCAAGTTCACCGCGAACTGGCTTCTGGCCTATCTTGCCCAGTTGGATTTAAGAATGGTACTGATGGCAACATCAAGATCGCAACAGATGCTATTCGCTCTGCTAGCGCTTCTCACCACTTCTTATCGGTAACTAAGTACGGTCACTCAGCTATCGTTGAAACAGCAGGTAACCCTGATTGTCATATCATCCTACGTGGTGGCAAAGAGCCAAATTACAGCGCGGAACACGTTGGTAAGATTAAAGAAGAGCTAGCAGCTTCAGGTCTTCCACAAAAAGTGATGATCGATTTTAGCCACGCAAACAGCTCTAAGCAGTTTAAGCGTCAAATCAACGTATCTGATGACGTAAGCGCACAAATTTCTGGTGGCGACAAAGCTATCTTTGGTGTGATGATTGAATCTCACCTTGTTGAAGGTCGCCAAGACTTGGTTGACGGCAAAGCTGCAACTTACGGTCAATCTGTGACTGATGCATGTATTGGCTGGGAAGACACTGAAACAGTACTTCGCCAGCTAGCAGACGCTGTTGAAGCTCGCCGTAACAAATAGACTAATTACAGTCAGCGATTAAGCTACTGAAAATTCAAAGCCCTTATTAGCAATCGCTAGTAAGGGCTTTTTTGTGGATCTTAGTTGAAAACTGGAAGTGTCTGTATTCTTAAATGAGAAAAGACAGTAGCTCGTCGACTTTAAGTGATAGCAAAGCTCTATCTTGTTTGGTTTCAACGTTAAGGCGTATTAATGGCTCGGTATTGGACTTTCTTAAATTGAAGCGCCATGAGTCCATATTCATGCTGATCCCGTCTGTGTGATCGATCTCAACGGCATTATCTCGGTAGTGCGATAACACGCAAGCCATGACCTGCTCTGGGTCTGATACTCTTCGATTGATCTCCCCGGAAGAGGGGAATCTATCTATACTGGTACTCGTCAATTGGTGAAGCGATTGTTGAGTTTTCGACATTAGTTCGATAACCAATAGCCAAGGAATCATGCCCGAATCGCAATATCCAAAATCACGAAAATAATGGTGCGCACTCATTTCGCCACCATAGACGGCATTTGTTTCACGCATCTTCTCTTTAATAAGTGCGTGCCCCGCTTTAATTCCAATCGCTTTTCCACCATGCGTTTTTGCGACTTCAATCGTGTTCCATGTCATGCGCATATCGTGCAATACAGTCGCGTTAGGCTGTTTGACCAAGAATGCTTCCGCAAGCAACCCGACTATGTAATAACCCTCGATGTAATTGCCTTTCTCATCAAAGAAAAAGCATCGGTCGAAGTCTCCATCCCATGCGATGCCAAGATCTGCGGAGTGTGCCAACACGGCATCGTGTGTCGCAATCTGGTTTTCTTTGATTAAGGGGTTTGGAATACCGTTTGGGAACTTTCCATCTGGAGAGTGATGAACCTTGATGAATGTGATTGGAGCATTGAGTTCGTTGAATCGCTTCTCTAAATCATCGATAACATGCCCTGCAACACCATTCCCAACATTAACCACAATCTTCATCGGTGACAGCTTTGATGGGGTTATGTACGAGAGTAGGTGCTCGACGTACGGAGCAAGAATACTGGCTGTTCGACAAGAATCAGAGGGTTGTACATGGCTGATCGGTAGATCGCTGACTGGTTCTTGCTCTAGAGCCTCAATGCGTTGTTTAATTTGATCTAAGCCGTTGTCTTTGCTGATAGGGCTAGCGTCTACACCGACCAATTTCATGCCGTTGTAATTGATTGGGTTGTGGCTAGCTGTAATTTGTATTCCGCCAATCGCTTTTAGGTGACGAGTCGCAAAGTAAACTTCTTCAGTGCCAGTCATACCCAGGTCAATTACGGTAATCCCTGACTCGATTAAGCCTTTAGTCATGGCTTCTTGTAATGACAGAGAGGTTTCGCGGTTATCACGACCAATCACTACCTGCGCCAAGCCATCGAATGGGGTTTCAGGCGTAGCGGATAGAACGTATTCGCCAAATGCCTTACCGAGCAGGTAGGCGAGTGGCTCATTGATTTGTTTACCAATGACGCCGCGGATATCGTTGTTCTTAAAGCAGCTCAGGTCTAATGTTGGTTTCATCGATTTGTCGCTGTTTTATTTCGTTTGGTTGTGCTTTGATGAGTGGACTTGTTGCTTGCGCACGTCTCGCCCATAGCTGTCTTGATATCGAATGATGTCGTCTTCATTTAAATGACTGCCTGTTTGCACTTCAATCATCTCGAGTGGGAGATCCCCTGGGTTATCTAGGCTGTGAATATGGCCTAAAGGGATGTAAGTGGATTGATCTTCTTTAACCAGATAGGTTTTTTCATCGTTGGTCACTTTCGCAGTACCCGCCACGACTACCCAATGTTCCGCTCTATGGTGGTGCATTTGTAACGACAACTTGTGACCGGGTTTTACGGTGATACGTTTAACTTTGTCGCGTTTGCCTAGATCGATTACATCGTATTTACCCCAAGGTCTAAACACTTCGCGGTGATGAACATGTTCTGTGCGATCTGCTTGATTCAGCTGGCTGACAATCGATTTCACGCCTTGAACTTTGTCTTTATTCGCAACCAATATAGCGTCTTTGGTTTCGACAATAATCAGGTTATCGACGCCTACCGTAGCAACCAGCTTATTTTCAGCATGGATGTAGTTGTGTTGAGAGTCGACGGTCAACACATCACCTTCAATGACGTTATTGTGCTCATCTTTTTCGCTTACATCCCAGATCGCGGACCATGAGCCAATGTCGTTCCAACCGACATCCATCGGGATCACTGCGGCGTGTGAGGTCTTCTCCATCACGGCATAATCGATAGAATCACTCGGACTGCTTTTGAATGCTTCAGCGTCTATACGGATAAAGTCGAGGTCGGTATTTTGCTTTGCAAGAGCGAGTTTACAAGCCGCTAATATCTCAGGGTGGTGTTCGGCGAGTTCTTCAACATAGCGTGATGCCTTAAACATGAACATGCCACTGTTCCATAAGTATTGTTCTGAGCGGATGTACTCTTCTGCTGTTGCTGTGTCTGGCTTTTCTACAAAGCATTCTATGGCGTAGGCGTGATTGATTGGCTGCTTTGTCCCATTAGTATCAGTTTTAACACTGGAGGAAAGAGGCTTTCCCTGCTTGATATAGCCATAACCAGTCTCTGGGGCGTCAGGTGTTATGCCGAATGTTACCAGTTTGCCTTGTTTTGCATAATCAACACCACGACTAATCGCTTGTTGGAATTCAGAGGTTTTCGCGATGTGATGATCAGCAGCCAGCACTAACAAGATAGGGTCGGGTGCGCTTTGTTCATCAAGCGTAGGTTTACTTAAAGCCTTTAGGGCGGCAAGCGCAATAGCTGGGGCTGTGTTTCTACCGACTGGCTCTAACAGTATTCCACTGTGTTGGATATTGGATGCCCGAGCTTGTTCAGCGGCAATAAAGCGATGTTCTTCATTACAGATAATGAATGGGGCATCGCATTTACTATCCATCAAGTGCTCTTCAAGACCTTGCAGGCGTTGAAGCGTTTGCTGAAGCATTGACTGCTCACCGGCAATATTGAGAAATTGCTTAGGGTAAAGCTCGCGAGACAGTGGCCAGAGGCGGCTTCCAGAGCCGCCAGCTAGGATGACAGGTAAAATCATAGAGTGGTAATTGTGTGCATTAGAATACTGCCATCATATTACCACGCTTCGCGCTTATTACTTATCGATAACCAAGAAGGATGTTGACTATCGATGACCTTCCGTAGGGGAGTTCAACATATCTTTGGGATCGCTAACATTCTGATTATCACCTAGGCTTTGAACGCTGTTATGACCTTGAACATTAGAAAAGTCTTGAGGGTCAATCTTGAGTGTCTGTGTTGGGAACGCGATGTCTGCATTGTGTTTATGAATAATCGCCAGAACCTGTAACAGAACGTCTTGCTTTACCTTGTGGTACCTGATCCAGTTGACTGTTTTTGTGAAGGTGTAGATAAAGAAGTTCAGTGTTGATGGCCCAAATTTGTCAAAGTTAACGATCAACGTTTGTTTGGCATCAATATCTGGGTGGGTCTCGAGCATGGTTCTTACATCATCAACAATGAGCGCCAATTTGTCTGCATCTTGGTAACGCAGCCCAAAAGTCTCATTGATCCTGCGGTTCAACATTCTTGATGGATTCTCCACCACAATGTTACTGAACACAGAATTCGGCACGTACAAAGGACGCTTATCAAAGGTGCGAATGATGGTCATGCGCCAGCCAATACGTTCGACAGTGCCTTCGATTTGACGATCGGGAGAGCGTATCCAGTCGCCGACTTTAAAAGGGCGATCGAAGTAAATCATCATGCCACCGAAGAAATTCGACAGTAAATCCTTAGCCGCTAAACCGACGATCAAGCCACCAACACCACCAAAGGTAAGTAAGCCGGAAAGGCTGAGTCCAAACGCCTGCATGATAGTTAGGCCGCCCATCACCATAAAGAACAAGCGAGCGACTTTCGCTATAGCTTGTACTGTGGTTTCGTCTCTGGTTTTTTGCTCTAAGACATACGCTTCAGTGTTAGTGATCATTCGTAAGGTAAACCAAACGAAGGTACAGATAATCAATATGTGTTTAAGTGTTTTTAACCAGTTGATTTCATTGCCAAACTGGTCTTGAAGGATTAGCCCGACAGATACTGTAGCAGGCCAACACCAAAGTAATGTGCTGACTGGGGTTTTTAGTGCTTCTAGTAGCAAATCATCCCAGTGGAAAGGGGTTTTCTGAACCAGAATTTCTAAGCGATTATGGATAATTCGCCAAGCTACCCAAGCGAGAAAACTCGCAATAGTGATAAATAGGACGCTGTTTGCCCAATCACTATGGCTCTGGTTGATGTAGGTTTGTACTTGGGTTATGAATTCATTCATTGTGTGTGCTGCCGCAGAAATTATGAATTGGAAATTAGCAGAAACTCGAGTTGTTCTCTACCTTTATAAATCAAGCGATTATGACAATAGTATAACCTTATTCTTGCAGAACTAACTTTTTTTGAGATAGAAACTAATGTAGGTTTGGCTATCCCGTGCAATTAAATTTTCTAAACAGGATTTCAAATGAGCGACAAACAATATGCAGTTATCGGTTTAGGGCGATTTGGTTTATCTGTTTGCAAAGAGCTGCAAAGTTCAGGCGCACAGGTACTCGCCGTCGATATTGATGAAGAGCGAGTGAAGGAAGCGGCGGCTTTTGTTTCACAAGCGATTGTTGCGAACTGCACAAGTGAGGAGACAGTTAAAGAGTTAAGACTCGACGATTACGACATGGTGATGGTGTCGATTGGCTCTGATGTTAATTCCAGTATTCTGACTACTCTGGTGGTAAAAGAGTCAGGCGCAAAAGCTGTTTGGGTAAAGGCGAACGATAAGTTTCACGGCAAGATTCTCTCTAAGATTGGTGCCGACCATATCATTATGCCTGAACGAGATATGGGCATTCGTGTTGCGCGTAAAATGTTGGATAGACGCGTTCTTGAGTTTATCGATCTTGGCAGCGGTTTAGCGATGACGGAGATTGTTATTGGTTCTAATTTGTTGGGTAAGAAACTTGGCGACCTTAAGCTGTGTAAAGAAAATGGTGTTGAGGTACTTGGCTTCAAGCGAGGACCTAACCTCACTAAAGCACCAGAACTGGATGTGAGTTTAGAAATTGGGGATGTGGTGATTATCGCTGGGCCGAAAGAGACCTTATCTAGAAAGCTACGCAATTGGTAATTGGCAATAAGGTAACAGTATGAATTCGTTAAAACGAAAAGGTACTTTCTACACGCTTAAGAGTGATAAAAAGCCACGTAAAGGCTCTGAACCTAAGATTATCCTTACGAGTTTCTTAGGCGTGCTTATCCCCTCTGCAATATTGTTGACGATGCCTGTATTCTCCGTGACAGGCCTAAGCTTTACGGATGCACTGTTTACAGCAACCTCGGCGATCAGTGTGACAGGATTAGGGGTTGTCGATACCGGTGAGCATTTCACCTTGGCGGGCAAAATCTTACTGATGTTCTTGATGCAAGTCGGTGGGTTAGGGCAGATGACTCTATCTGCGGTACTGCTTTATATGTTCGGTGTTCGGTTAAGCCTTAAACAACAAGCACTAGCGAAAGAAGCGCTTGGCCAAGATCGTAAGATTAACCTTCGCAAATTAGTTAAGAAGATCATCATCTTTGCATTAGTGGCTGAATTTATCGGTTTTGTATTGCTCTGTTTCCGCTGGGTGCCTGAGATGGGATGGTCAACGGGTAGCTTTTATGCACTTTTTCATGCGATATCAGCATTCAATAACGCAGGTTTCGCACTGTTTTCAGACAGTATGATGAGTTTTGTTGATGATCCATTGGTGATCTTTACCTTAGCTGGCTTGTTTATTTTCGGCGGGCTAGGCTTCACAGTCGTCGGCGACCTATCGAGTAACTGGCGTAAAGGTTTTCGACATCTTCATTTACACACCAAGATTATGCTAACCGCCACTCCGACTCTATTGTTGGTAGGTACGGTATTGTTCTGGCTGTTGGAAAGAAATAACTCAGCAACCATGGAAGGGTTATCGACTCAAGGGCAGTGGCTAGCCGCGTTTTTTCAGTCGGCAAGTGCTCGTACTGCTGGCTTTAATAGTGTGGATTTGTCTCAGTACACTCAGCCTGCATTGTTGGTAATGATTGTACTGATGTTGATTGGTGCAGGTTCTACCTCTACAGGTGGTGGTATTAAGGTTTCGACCTTTGCCGTCGCCTTTGTCGCAACTTGGACCTTCCTACGTCAGAAAAAGCATGTAGTGATGTTTAAGCGAACCGTAACTTGGCAAGCGGTAACAAAGTCATTGGCCATTATTGTGGTAAGTGGGGCGTTATTAACCACCGCGATGTTTTTGTTAATGCTTACTGAAAAGGCAGCGTTTGATCGAGTCATGTTTGAGGTGATTTCTGCCTTTGCAACGGTTGGTTTAACGGCTGGCTTAACCGCAAACCTGACTGAGCCAGGTAAATACATCATGATTGTGGTTATGGTGATTGGACGTATCGGGCCCCTGACCTTGGCTTATATGCTAGCTCGCCCAGAACCTTCCTTGTTGAAATACCCAGAAGACACGGTGTTAACGGGTTAATAAGATGAACAGGCTAATAATAAAGCTCTGTAAATAATAACAAAGCCAGCGATATGCTGGCTTTGTTGTCATAGGCTCATCGTTAATTGCTGAATGCTTAGCCCTCAAACATCTCAACGTATTCCTCATAGCCTTCTTCTGCTAATTTATCCGCTGGGATAAAGCGCATTGCGGCTGAGTTCATGCAGTAACGTAACCCCGTTGGTTTTGGACCATCTTTAAATACATGTCCCAGGTGAGAATCGCCAAACTTACTGCGAACTTCTGTTCTTGGATAAAGCAGTTTGTAGTCAGTAGTTGTGACTACATAAGCCTCGCTGATTGGCTGTGTAAAGCTCGGCCAGCCTGTACCTGATTTGTATTTGTCTTTTGAAGAGAACAATGGCTCCCCAGTTACGATATCAACGTAAATACCTTCTTGCTTGTTATCCCAGTATTTGTTACCAAACGGGCGCTCTGTTGCATCGTCTTGTGTTACATCGTACTGCAGTGAGGTTAGCTTCGCTTTGATCTCAGCATCAGACGGTTTAACGTAGGTCTTAGCATTGGCTGTCGCATTCTTGTTGTCGATGATCTGACGGATAGTTTGTGGATTCTCTTTTCTATCGTCACCGAAGATCTTGTCTAGGTACTGATCGCGGCCAGAAGCATAGCGGTAGTAGTTATAACGAACTTTACTCTTCTTGTAATAGTCTTGGTGATAGTCTTCCGCTGGCCAGAATTTTTCAAATTCAATCAGTTCTGTTTTTAGTGGTTCACCAAAGATATTAGCTTTGTCGATCTCCATCATGAAGTTCTGAGCAACATCTTTTTGTGCTTGGTTATGATAGAAAATAGCTGGTCGATAATGACGGCCTCGGTCTACAAAAGAGCCTTTGTCATCGGTTGGGTCGATGTGTCTGAAGAATTGGTCAAGAACCTGTTCATAGCTAACAACATCAGGGTTGTAAGTCACGTTGATCACTTCGATGTGACCAGACTTGCCTGAGGATACTTGTTTGTAGGTTGGGTTTTCTAGTTCACCACCAGAGTACCCAGAGATAACGTCGGTGACGCCTGTCAGCTTTTCTAGGTCGGATTCTGTACACCAAAAACAACCACCAGCCAGTGTCGCGATTTCACTTTTACCTGAATTAGCTGTTTTATCCATTGTATTGGCAGTGCCAGTCTGGCTTACAAACAGCGAAATCAGTGGTAGCGCAACCACGAGTGATACCAATATTTTAGATAATTTATTCATAGATACCTCATCTTGACGTTCTTCTCATTCGATTTTGAATGTACGAATAGAGACAGGTTTTAGATGGAAAAAATTGCATCATTCATGAAAAAAATATGTCATTGAGAAAATCTTGCTCATAAATGCCGCCAGTAGTAGGGTGTAGGCATTGATGTAAAATAATAGATAATGATGACGTTTTCGTACATCTAAGGATCAACATGCAAGCAGAAGTTAAATGGGTCGAAGGCTTTAAATTCCTAGGTCAACCTCAATCAGGTCACTCTGTCGTGATGGATGGAAGTGGTGGTGCAACTGCGCCAAGCCCGATGGAAATGGTGTTAATGGCGGCTGGTGGTTGTAGCTCTGTTGATGTGGTTGATGGTTTGAAATCTGCAGGCCAGAACATCACAGGCTGTAATGCAAAACTTGAAACAACACGTCGTGAAACCGCGCCAAAAATCTTTACCGTGATTAATATTCATTTTGAAGTATCGGGTGACAACCTTGATCCTGAGCTTGTTGCTAAAGTCTGTGCGGATTCATTAGAGAAATACTGTTCAGTATGTCTGATGCTAGGTGCTGGCGTAGAGATGACCCACAGCTGGGAAATCGTTTAGCCTTCTGACTGTATACCTTGGCGATAGGCTAATTTTTTATGGCTTATGAGTAGAGCCAGATAAAGAAAAGGGCGGAGCACATTACAGTGTTCCGCCCTTAATTATTCTCGCTAGAGTAGAGTGCTATTATTCAGCCGTTTCTACGATAACTTCTTCCATTTGCGCTTCTTCTTGGTATTCGAAGCTTGGGATTGTTGCGTCAACACGACGGTTTTGCGCACGACCCTCGGCAGTATCGTTTGTTGCTACTGGGTTTTCTTCACCTTCACCTGTAGCCGTAATACGGTCTGCTTCAATACCTTGCTCTTCGATGTATGCAGCTACAGCGGCAGCACGTTTCTTAGAGATCATCATGTTGTACTCAGCTGCACCTGTTGAATCGGTGTGACCAACTACGTTGACTGACGATTGAGGGTAAGTTTGCAGCACTTCTACTAGTGGCATTAGAGCAGTTTCACCCTCAGTAGACAGTTCAGTGCTGTTTGTCTCAAACATGCCTTGAGAGAAGCTTTCAGTTTGCGCTTTAATTACAACAGTCTCTTCTTCGACCACAACGGCTTCAGGTTCTGCAATTGGTTCAGCTGGAGCCTGTGTTACCGCTGCCGCAGTAGCTACTGTTGCGGCTGAAGCTGTCGTGTTACCTGTACCAAAATTGTAGCTTAGACCAATGGTAACAAGGTTAGAGTTAAGGTCTTGGGTCATGACTCCAACCTGTT